>NZ_CEEDOS010000008.1:0-125784 GCF_979256525.1 Klenkia sp. AC732
CACCCGGCCCCCGCCACGCACCGGCTCCCCCCGGCCGCCGCGGGCCGCGCCGACGACGGGAGTGACCGATGTCTGTCTCCACCTCGCCCGAGTCCGCTGGAGTCGCGCTCCGCACCGGAGTGCCCTTCTCGGCCGTGCCGCAGGCCCAGGGTCTCTACGACCCCGCCAACGAGCACGACGCCTGCGGTGTCGCCTTCGTGGCCGACGCCCAGGGCCGGCGCTCACGGTCGATCGTGGCCATGGGCCTCACCGCGCTGCACAACCTGGACCACCGGGGTGCCGCCGGTTCCGAGCCCAACTCCGGGGACGGCGCCGGCATCCTGACCCAGGTCCCCGACGCGCTGCTGCGCGCCAGCGTGGACTTCGACCTGCCGCCGGCCGGGGAGTACGCCGTCGGTGTGGCCTTCATGCCGCAGGACGAGGCCGCGCGGGCCGAGCGGGTCACCGACGTCGCCCGCCTGGCCGCCGAGGAGGGCCTCGTCGTCCTGGGGTGGCGCGAGCTGCCCATCGCGCCCCAGGCTGCCGACATAGGCCCCACCGCGCTCGCGGTCATGCCGCACTTCGCCCAGCTCTTCGTCGCCGAGGGCACCGCTGCCCGGGCCGACGCGACCGCCTTCGGCGGGAACACCACCAGCCACGGGGTCACCCGCCTGGAGCGGCGGGCCTTCGTGCTGCGCAAGCGGGCCGAGCGTGCCGCGGCCGACGCCGGCAGCTCGCTGTACTTCGCCTCGCTGTCCTCGCGGACCGTGACCTACAAGGGCATGCTGACCACCGACCAGCTGCCGGCGTTCTTCCCGGACCTGACCGACGAGCGGTACGAGTCGGCCATCGCGCTCGTGCACAGCCGGTTCTCCACCAACACCTTCCCCAGCTGGCCGCTGGCGCACCCCTTCCGCGTCATCGCCCACAACGGCGAGATCAACACCATCAAGGGCAACCGCAACCGCATGCGGGCCCGCGAGGCCAAGCTGGACACGGCCCTGTTCGACGGCCCGGCGGGCCCCGCCAGCGAGCTCGGCCTGGACCGCGTCTTCCCGGTCACCGCCGCGGACTTCAGCGACTCCGCGACCTTCGACGAGGTGCTGGAGCTGCTGCACCTGTCCGGCCGCTCGCTGCCGCACGCCGTGCTGATGATGATCCCCGAGGCGTGGGAGAACCACGCCGAGATGGACGCCGCCCGCCGGGCGTTCTACCGGTTCCACTCCGCCGTCATGGAGCCCTGGGACGGGCCGGCCTGCGTCGCGTTCACCGACGGCACCCAGATCGGCGCCGTGCTGGACCGCAACGGCCTGCGCCCGGGTCGCTGGTGGCGCACCAAGGACGACGTCGTCGTGCTGGCGTCGGAGGTCGGCGTGCTCGACATCCCCGCCGCCGACGTCGTGGCCAAGGGCCGCCTGCAGCCGGGCCGGATGTTCCTGCTGGACACCGCGCAGGGCCGGATCATCGCCGACGACGAGGTCAAGGGCGCCCTGGCCGCCGAGCACCCCTACGACGACTGGCTGCACGCCGGGCTGATCCACCTGCCCTCGCTGCCCGAGCGTCGCCGCTCGCGGCCCAGCCACGAGTCCGTCGTCCGTCGCCAGCTGCTGTTCGGCTACACCGAGGAGCAGCTGCGCGTCCTGCTGCAGCCGATGGCCGCCAGCGGCGCCGAGCCGATCGGCTCGATGGGCACCGACACCCCGGTCGCCGCGCTGTCGGACCGCTCCCGGCTGCTCTACGACTACTTCGGGCAGCTCTTCGCCCAGGTGACCAACCCGCCGCTGGACGCGATCCGCGAGGAGCTCGTCACCAGCCTGGGCCGCACCTTCGGCCCCGAGCAGAACCTGCTCGAGCCCACCCCGGCGTCCTGTCGTCAGGTCGTGCTGCCCTTCCCGGTCATCGACAACGACGAGCTGGCCAAGATCCTGCACATCGACGACGACGGGGACCTCCCCGGCTTCGCCGCGGTGCGGATCACCGGGCACTTCGACGTCACCGGTGGCGGTGCGGCGCTGGAGAAGGCGGTCGCCGACCTGCAGGTCAAGGTCAGCAAGGCCATCGCCGCCGGCGCCCGGGTCATCGTGCTGTCCGACCGGGACTGCGACGAGAAGCGCGCCCCGATCCCGTCTCTGCTGATGACCGCGGCGGTCCACCACCACCTGGTGCGCGAGCGCACCCGGATGGAGGTCGGCCTGGTCGTCGAGTCCGGCGACTGCCGCGAGGTGCACCACGTCGCGCTGCTGCTGGGCTACGGCGCGGCCGCGGTGAACCCCTACCTGGCCTTCGAGAGCGTCGAGGACCTCATCCGCGACGGCCTGCTCACCGGCGTGCAGCCGGCCCAGGCCGTGCGCAACGTGGTCAAGGCGATGGGCAAGGGCGTGCTGAAGGTGATGTCCAAGATGGGCATCAGCACGGTCGGCTCGTACACGATGGCGCAGATCTTCGAGGCCGTCGGCCTGTCCAAGGACCTGGTGGAGCGCTACTTCACCGGCACCTCCTCCACCCTGGGTGGCGTCGGGCTGGACGTGCTGGCCGAGGAGGTGGCCATGCGCCACCGTCGGGCCTACCCCTCCAACCCCACCGAGGTCGCCCACCGCAAGCTCACCGTGGGCGGTGAGTACCAGTGGCGCCGCGAGGGCGAGGTCCACCTGTTCAACCCCGAGACGGTCTTCCTGCTCCAGCACGCCACCCGCTCGCGGCAGTACGACGTCTTCGGCAAGTACACCGACGCCGTCGACCAGCTCTCCCGCGAGGCCTCGACGCTGCGTGGTCTGTTCGACTTCAAGAAGGGCCTGCGCCCCGCGGTCCCGATCGAGGAGGTCGAGCCGGTCTCGGAGATCGTCAAGCGGTTCTCCACCGGGGCGATGAGCTACGGCTCGGTCTCCCAGGAGGCGCACCAGACCCTGGCCATCGCGATGAACCGCCTCGGCGGCAAGTCCAACACCGGCGAGGGCGGTGAGGACGCCGACCGCTTCACCCCCGACGAGAACGGCGACCTGCGCCGCTCGGCGATCAAGCAGGTCGCCAGTGGCCGCTTCGGGGTGACCAGCGAGTACCTGGTCAACGCCGACGACATCCAGATCAAGATGGCCCAGGGCGCCAAGCCCGGTGAGGGCGGTCAGCTCCCGGGCTCGAAGGTCTACCCCTGGATCGCCCGCACCCGGCACTCCACCCCCGGGGTCGGTCTGATCTCCCCGCCGCCGCACCACGACATCTACTCCATCGAGGACCTCAAGCAGCTCATCCACGACCTCAAGAACGCGAACAACGAGGCGCGGGTGCACGTCAAGCTGGTCTCCGAGGTCGGGGTCGGCACCGTCGCGGCCGGGGTCAGCAAGGCCCACGCCGACGTCGTGCTGATCTCCGGTCACGACGGCGGCACCGGTGCCGCGCCGCTGACCTCGCTCAAGCACGCCGGCTCGCCCTGGGAGCTCGGCCTGGCCGAGACCCAGCAGACCCTGCTGGTCAACGGCCTGCGCGACCGCATCACCGTGCAGGTCGACGGGCAGATGAAGACCGGCCGTGACGTCGTCGTCGCCGCGCTGCTGGGCGCCGAGGAGTTCGGTTTCGCGACCGCGCCCCTGGTGGTCAGCGGCTGCGTGATGATGCGCGTCTGCCACCTGGACACCTGCCCGGTCGGGGTGGCCACCCAGAACCCCGAGCTGCGCAAGCGGTTCACCGGCCAGCCCGAGTTCGTCGTCACCTTCTTCGAGTTCCTCGCCGAGCAGGTCCGCGAGCTGCTGGCCGAGCTGGGCTTCCGGTCCATCGAGGAGGCCGTCGGCCAGGCCGAGGTGCTGGAGACCCGCGCGGCGGTCGACCACTGGAAGGCCGCCGGGCTGGACCTCGCCCCGGTGCTCGCCGTGCCCGAGCTGCCCGAGGGTGCCCCGCGTCGCCGGGTCCGCGGCCAGGACCACGGTCTGGACGTCGCGCTGGACCAGACCCTGATCCAGCTGTGCGAGGGCGCCCTGCTCGACGCCCGGCCGGTCAGCCTGCAGCTGCCGGTCCGCAACGTGAACCGCACCGTCGGCACGATGCTGGGCGCCATGGTCACCCGCCGCTTCGGCGGCGAGGGCCTGCCCGAGGGCACCATCGACCTGACCTTCGAGGGTTCCGCGGGCCAGTCCTTCGGCGCCTTCGTCCCGGCCGGGATCACCATGACCCTGCTCGGGGACGCCAACGACTACGTGGGCAAGGGGCTGTCCGGCGGCCGGATCGTCGTCCGCCCGGCGCTGGAGGCCACCTTCGCTGCCGAGGACGCCGTCATCGCCGGCAACGTGATCGGCTACGGCGCCACCGGCGGGGAGATCTTCCTGCGCGGTCGGGTCGGCGAGCGCTTCTGCGTCCGCAACTCCGGTGCGCTGGCGATCGTCGAGGGCGTCGGCGACCACGCCTGCGAGTACATGACCGGTGGCCGTGCGGTCATCCTGGGCGCCACCGGCCGCAACGTCGCCGCCGGCATGAGCGGTGGCATCGCCTACGTGCTGGACCTGGCCAAGCACCGGGTCAACGGCGAGATGGTCGACGTCGAGTCGCTGTCCGGCGAGGACTCGCTGTGGCTGCGGGCCACCCTGACCCGCTACCGCGACGAGACCGGCTCCGCCGTCGCCAGCTCGCTGCTGGCCGACTGGGGCCGGTGGTCCGAGCGGTTCAGCGTGATCATGCCGCGCGACTACCGCCGCGCCATGGAGGCCGCCCGGGCCGCCGAGGCCGCCGGTCACGACGTCGACCGCGCCGTCATGGAGGCCGCTCGTGGCTGACCCCCGCACCCCTCGCGTCCCCCGTCCCTGCTCCCTCCAGGAGGCCTGCTGTGCCTGACTCCACCGGTTTCCTCAAGTTCGAGCGGGCCACCCCGCCGCGGCGTCCGGTCGACGTCCGGATCCGGGACTGGAAGGAGGTCTACCTCGAGCGCCAGCAGGGCGGCGAGGAGGCCTTCGGGACGGCGGCGCTGCGCACCCAGGCAGCGCGCTGCATGGACTGCGGCATCCCGTTCTGCCACCACGGCTGCCCGCTGGGGAACCTGATCCCCGAGTGGAACGACCTGGTGCGCCGCGACGACTGGCGGGAGGCCGTCGAGCGGCTGCACGCCACGAACAACTTCCCGGAGTTCACCGGGCGGCTGTGTCCGGCGCCCTGTGAGGGCTCCTGCGTGCTCAACCTGAACGAGTCACCGGTGACCATCAAGCAGGTCGAGGTCGAGATCATCGACCGCGCCTTCGCCGAGGGCTGGGTGGAGCCGCAGCCGCCGGCCGAGCTGTCGGGCAAGAAGGTCGCCGTCGTCGGCTCGGGGCCCGCGGGCCTGGCCGCCGCGCAGCAGCTGACCCGGGCCGGCCACGAGGTCACCGTGTACGAGCGGGCCGACGCCATCGGCGGGCTGATGCGCTACGGCATCCCCGAGTTCAAGATGGAGAAGCGCCACCTGGACCGCCGGCTGGACCAGATGCGTGCCGAGGGCACCCGGTTCGTCACCGGTGTCGAGGTCGGGGCCCCCGGCTCGGACCTGTCGGTCGAGCAGCTGCGTGCCGACTTCGACGCCGTCGTGCTGTCCGGTGGCGCCACCATCGGCCGGGACCTCCCGGCCCCGGGTCGCGACCTGGCGGGCATCCACCTGGCGATGGAGTTCCTGCCCGGTGGCAACCGGCAGGCCCTGGGCCTGGTCGACCGGCCCGAGATCGACGCCCACGGCAAGCACGTGGTGATCATCGGCGGCGGTGACACCGGCGCGGACTGCCTGGGCACCTCGCACCGGCAGGGTGCGGCCTCGGTCGCGCAGCTGGAGATCATGCCCGAGCCGCCGTCCTCGCGGGGACCGAAGAACCCCTGGCCCACGTACCCGATGGTGCTCAAGGTGTCCTCCGCGCACGAGGAGGGCGGTGACCGGCTCTACTCGGTCAACACCGAGCGCTTCGTGGGCGACGAGGACGGTCACGTCCGGGCCATCGCCGTGCACGACGTGGAGATGGTCAACGGCAGGTTCACCAAGGTCGAGGGCACCGAGCGCGAGCTCCCCGCCGACCTGGTGTTCCTGGCCATGGGCTTCACCGGTGCGCAGAAGGAGGGCCTGGTCGAGGGCCTCGGCGTCGAGCTCGACGCCCGCGGCAACGTGGTCCGGGACGCCGAGTTCATGTCCACCGTCCCCGGGGTCTTCGTCGCCGGTGACGTCGGCCGGGGCCAGTCGCTCATCGTGTGGGCCATCGCCGAGGGTCGCGCCGCCGCCGGCGCCGTCGACACCTGGCTGACCGGTTCCTCGATGCTGCCCCGTCCGATCACCCCGACGGCGGTCGCGCTCCGCTGACGTCTCGGCCCGGCCCGCCGCGATCGTCGATGGGCCGGGCCAGGTGGACGTCCTAGACGTCCCCCTGGAACACCGGTGGGACGCGTGTGCTCCCATGTGGGGTTGGTCCTGGACCGCCTCCCTGACCGGCTAGGTTGTGCACCATGTCCCGTCGCGCCAAGATCGTCTGCACCCTGGGCCCCGCCGTGGGCACCGCCGAGCAGATCACCGCCCTCGTCGAGTCCGGCATGGACGTCGCCCGGCTGAACTTCAGCCACGGCGAGCACGCCGACCACGAGCGCAACTACCACCTCGTCCGGCAGGCCTCGGACGCCGTGGGCCGTGCCGTCGCCGTCCTGGCCGACCTCCAGGGCCCCAAGATCCGCCTCGGGCGCTTCGCGGACGGGCCGGTCACCTGGGCCACCGGCTCCCGCGTGTGCATCACCGTCGAGGACGTGATGGGCACGGCCGAGCGGGTCGGCACCACCTACAAGAACCTCGCCAACGACGTCCGTGTCGGTGACCGGCTGCTCGTCGACGACGGCAACCTGTCCCTCACCGTGGTCGAGGTCGACGGGCCCGACGTGTGGTGCCTCGTCCTCGAGGGCGGCGTCGTGTCCAACAACAAGGGCCTGTCGCTGCCCGGGGTCGCCGTGAGCGTCCCGGCGATGAGCGAGAAGGACGAGGAGGACCTCCGGTTCGCCCTGGGCCTCGGGGTCGACTTCATCGCGCTGTCCTTCGTGCGCCGCGCCGAGGACGTCGAGCTGGTGCGCGAGATCATGCGCCAGGTCGACGTCGACCTCCCGGTCATCGCCAAGCTGGAGAAGCCCGAGGCCGTCGAGAACCTCGAGGCGATCGTGGAGGCCTTCGACGGCATCATGGTCGCCCGCGGCGACCTGGGTGTGGAGCTGCCGCTGGAGCAGGTCCCGCTGGTCCAGAAGCGCGCCGTGCAGGCCGCCCGTGAGCGCAACAAGCCGGTCATCGTCGCCACCCAGATGCTCGAGTCGATGATCAACAACTCGCGACCCACGCGGGCCGAGGCCTCCGACGTCGCCAACGCGGTGCTCGACGGCGCCGACGCGGTCATGCTGTCCGGGGAGACCTCGGTCGGGAAGTTCCCCATCGGCGCGGTGCGCACGATGGAGCGCATCATCGACGCCGTCGAGACCGACGAGGTCCGCGTGCCGGCCCTGGTGCGCCAGTCCCGGTCCCGCTCGGGCGCCATCGTCAAGGCCGCCCGCGAGGTCGGCGAGGCCCTGGACGTCGACGCGCTGGCCGCGTTCACCATGACCGGTGACACCGTCCGCCGCCTGGCGGCCCTGCACACCCGCCTGCCGATCCTGGCCTTCACCACCGACCCCCGGGTCCGCAGCCGGATGGCGCTGTCGTGGGGCGTGGAGACGTTCCTGGTCCCCGAGGTCGGGCACACCGACGACATGGTCGGGCAGGTCGACTTCTCGCTGCTGTCGATCGGCCGGCTCAAGGAGGGCGACCGGGTGGTCGTCGTGGCCGGTTCCCCGCCGAACATCCAGGGTTCGACGAACCTGGTCCGGGTCCACGAGATCGGTCAGCATGCGTGACTGAGTCCCCGGCGGCTGCGCTCCTCGAGGTCCTCGACCTCGAGGAGCGGTCCCCGGACCTGTACGTGGGCCGGACGCCGAGCACCCCACTGCAGCGGGTGTTCGGCGGTCAGGTCGCGGCCCAGGCCCTCATGGCAGCCACCAGGACGGTCCCCGCGGACCGGGGGGTGCACTCGTTGCACTCCTACTTCCTGCGGCCCGGTGACCCGCACGAGGAGATCCGCTACGAGGTGGACCGCATCCGTGAGGGGCGGTCCTTCTCGACCCGCCGGGTGGTGGGGCGCCAGACCCGCAAGGGCGAGGACGTCGCGGTGTTCGCGCTGACCGCGGACTTCACCGCGGGGGAGGCCCCGGTGGTGGAGCACTCACTGCCGATGCCGCAGGTGCCGGGCGCCGAGACGCTGCCGGGCATCGACGAGGTCAGCGCCGCCCACCCGGGCCGCGCCACCGGGGCCCGGGCGTTCGCCGGCGTCGTCGAGCAGCGCTTCCTCGAGGACCCGTTCGACCCGGCCCCCAAGACCCCGCCGCACACCCAGAGCCACACCTGGTTCCGGGTCACCGGCCGGCTGCCCGACGACCCGGGCGTGCACGCCGCCGCGCTGACCTTCGTCTCCGACCTCACCCTGCTGTCGGCCGGGCTGGCCCGGATCGGCGGCGGTTGGGGCGGGGACCACGTGGGCGCCTCGTTGGACCACGCCGTCTGGTTCCACCGCCCCCTGCGCGCCGACGGCTGGTTCCTCTACGAGACCGACAGCCCGGCCGCGGCGTCGGGCCGGGCGATGAACCTGGGCCAGATCTGGGCCGCCGACGGCACGCACGTGGCGACCGTCGCCCAGGAGGGCCTCATCCGCTCACTCGGCTGAGCGGGAGGACTCCTCGTCCGGGGCGGTCACGGTGCCCTCGGCCGGGACGTCGGCGTCGACGGGTGCGGCGGTGGTGCCGTCCACCTGCTCGACCTCGGCCACGGTCTGGAACTCCACGGGCTCGGGCTGCACCGCCTCGGCGGCGGCCCGGGCCACCTCGGCCTCCTGCGCGATCGCGGCTTCCCGCTCAGCGGCCTGGCGCTCGGCGGTGTCGCGGGCTTCTCGCTCAGCGGCCTTCTTCGCCGCCGCTGCCTCGGCGAAGTCGTTGGCCAGCCAGTCGTGGCCCTCGCGCAGCAGGGTCCACAACCGCTCGACGTGCCGACGCTCGGTGGCGGGGGAGCCGATGGCCACCCGCAGCACCACCTCGCCGGACACCGTGGTGTGCGTCAGGTAGACCTCTCCGCCGTCGGAGAGCCGGTCCAGCAGCGTCATGGTGGCGACGTCGCCGTCGACGCCGTACGGCCACCGGGGCTTGAGGACGACGAGGGAGAGCGGGTGCGGGGCGACGACGTCGAACCGTTCGTCGGCGCCCACCCAGGCGGCCAGTTCCTGGGCCAGGGCGACGTGTCCGCGGACGTGCTCGCGCAGCCCCTCGGCGCCGTACCAGCGGACCACGAACCACAGCTTGAGCGCCCGGAAGCGCCGGCCCAGCTCGATCTGCCAGTCCCGGTAGTCCACGACCGCGCCGCTCTCGGTGGCGGCGTTGCGCAGGTACTCCGGCAGGATCGCCAGGGCGCCGGTGAGCGAGGCCCGGTCGGCGGTGAAGAACAACGTGGCGTCGAAGCCGGTCAGCAGCCACTTGTGCGCGTCGGTGGTGTAGCTGTCTGCCCACTCGACGCCCTCCTGCAGGTGGCGCAGCTCCGGGGCGACCGCAGCCGCCCCGGCCCAGGCGGCGTCCACGTGCAGCCAGACCCCGCGGTCCCGGCAGATCGGCCCGATCTCGGCCAGCGGGTCGAAGGCGCCGGTGGACGTCGTCCCGACCGTGGCGCAGACGAGCACCGGGGTGAACCCGCGGGCGACGTCCCGGTCGATGCGGGCGGCCAGTGCCTGCGGGCGCATGGCCAGGTCGCCGTCGACCTCGACGATGCGGACGGCGTCGGTGCCCAGGCCGGCGATCCGGGCGGCCTTCTCCATGCTGGAGTGGGTCTGCGCTGAGACGTAGACGGTCATCTCGCCGGGGGAGACCCCGCCGCGCACCGTGCCCCCGCCGGTGGCCCGGTGCAGGGCCGCGAGCAGCGCGACGAGGTTGGCCCCGGAGCTGGAGTCCTGCACCACGCCGCCGCCGGTGCTGTCGTGCCTGTAGGTGGCGGGCAGGCCGAGCAGGTCGACGAACCAGTCCATCACCTGCTGCTCGAGCTCGGTGGCCGCCGGGCTGGTCACCCAGGACATGCCCTGCACGCCCAGTGCGGAGCTGACCAGGTCCCCGAGCACGGAGGGCCCGGAGGTGTTGGCCGGGAAGTAGGCGTAGAAGCCGGGGTGCTGCCACTGCGTCAGCCCGGGGACGACGACCCGGTCCAGGTCGGCGAGCACGGCGGCGAAGGGCTCGCCGGCCTCGGGTGCGGCGTCGGGCAGCAGGGCCGCGACGTCACCGGGGGAGACCTGCGAGCGCACCGGCAGCGACTCGACCCGGCCGAGGTGGTCGGCGATCCAGTCCACGACCTCGTGGCCGTGCGCGCGGAACTGCTCGGGGGTCATGTGGCCGGTCACCCCACGAACCTATGCCGCCCGGCGTGCGACCACCGTGCCCCACCCCGGCGGACGGCCACGGGGTGCTCCTGTGTGCCCCCGGTCCGATTCGAACGGACACTGTGCGGGTTTTGAATCCGCTCCCTCTGCCATTGGGGTACGGGGGCCCCGACCGGCAGCCTACGGCGCGGTGCCCGTCGGGGTGAGCACGTGCCCCGGTGGGCTCGATAGGGTGGACGGGTGAGCAACGAGCCGACCCGGGTCCTCATCGCCGAGGACGAGGCACTGATCCGCCTCGACCTCAAGGAGATGCTGGAGGAGGAGGGTTACCTGGTCGTCGGCGAGGTCGGGGACGGTCAGGCCGCCGTCGACCAGGCCCGTGAGCTCCGCCCGGACCTCGTGGTGCTCGACGTGCAGATGCCGGTCCTGGACGGCCTGTCGGCCGCCGAGCAGATCGCTGCGTCGCGGATCGCCCCGGTCATCGTGCTGACCGCCTTCAGCCAGCGCGAGCTGGTCGAGCGGGCCCGCGACGCGGGCGCCATGGCCTACCTGGTCAAGCCCTTCTCCAAGGCCGACCTGGTCCCTGCCATCGAGGTGGCCCGGGCGCGCTTCGTCGAGATGACGGCCCTGGACGCCGAGGTGGGTGACCTCAAGGAGCGGCTGGAGGCCCGGAAGGTCGTCGAGCAGGCCAAGGGCAAGCTGATGGCCGACCGCGGGATCACCGAGGCCGAGGCCTTCCGCTGGATCCAGCGGACCGCGATGAACGAGCGCACCTCCATGAAGGCCCTCGCCCAGGTCGTGCTGTCCGGTGACGCGGGCCCGGCGGAGACCCCGACCGCCTGAGTCTCCGGCGCCCCCGGTCGACGGTCAGTCGGCCCGGGTCGCTCCGGGCCGCTCCGGGTCGTCCCGGGTGACGGTCGTGTTTCGGCGTGTCCCGGGTGTCACGATCGGTGGCGTCTCAGGTCACAACCCCATCACGGTGCGCCTCAGGGCCCCTGTGGCGGTGCGCACCACGGCTAGGTTCCTCGCACTGGCAGGTCGGTTCCGGGTTGCCCCGGTCCGCATCCTGCGGAGCGATGAACCACCACGACTGGGAGTCACTGTGAAGCGCACTGGCAAGTTCGCCCGCGCCGTGGCCGTCTCCGGCGTCGTCCTGATCGCTGCCTCCGCCTGTGGCGGCGGCGGCGACGAGGACACGTCGGGCAGCGGCAGCGGCAGCACCGGGGGCAGCGAGGAAGCCGTCACCAACATCTACGGCTCCGACGGCAACATGGGTTCGGCGCTGGGTGACCAGTTCACCGACGGCGGCGCCCTGGCCGGCATGAAGGGCACCACCCCGCTGACCGACCTGTCCGGTGACTTCAAGTCGCGTCTGGACGCGCTGAACCCGGACCTCGGCGGCACCTACAACTACGCCGGTGAGTCCTACGACGCCGTCATGCTGAGCGCCCTGGCCGCCGTGGCCGCCGGCTCCAGCGACGCCACGGTGTTCGCCCCCTACATCAACGGCCTGACCACCGGTGGGGAGGCCTGCTCGGACTTCGCCTCCTGCCTGGCCATCCTGTCCGCCGGCGGGAACGTCGACTACGACGGCCCGTCCGGCCCGCTGGACTTCACCGAGGCCGGTGAGCCCTCCGTCGCCAGCTTCGGTCTGCTGCAGTTCGGCGAGGACAACGCGATCGACGACTCGCTCACCGAGTTCCAGATCGCCGGCGACGACTCGCAGGCGGCCGGCGACGACACCCTGCCGATCGCCCCGGCCGGCACCACCGGTGACCCGCTGACCATCGGCACCCTGCTCCCGCTGACCGGTTCGCTGGCCTTCCTCGGCCCGCCCGAGGTCGCCGGTGTGCAGCTCGCCGTCCAGGAGATCAACGAGGGCGGTGGCGTCCTGGGCGCCCCCGTCGCGCTGGTGGAGGGCGACTCGGGCGACACGTCGACCGACACCGCCAACACCACGGTCGACCGCCTCCTGCAGGCCGGTGCCAACGCCATCATCGGCGCGGCCTCGTCCTCGGTCAGCCTCACGGTCATCGACAAGATCACCGCGGCCGGTGTCGTCATGTTCTCCCCGGCGAACACCTCCGACCAGTTCACCGCCTACAACGACAACGGCCTGTACTTCCGCACCGCTCCGGCGGACGTGCTGCAGTCGGTCCCGCTGGCGGACCTGGTCGTCGGTGACGGCAACACGACCGTCGGCATCCTGAACCTCAACGACGCCTACGGCACGGGCCTGGCCACCAACGTGACCGCGAACCTGGTCGACGGCGGTCTGGCCGAGGACGACATCATGCAGATCACCTACGACCCCACGGCGTCGTCCTACGACTCCGAGGTCCAGTCGATGGTGGACTTCGCCCCCGACGCCATCGTCGTGATCGGCTTCGACGAGTCGGCTCGCATCATCCAGGAGCTCAACGCCCAGGGCATCGGCCCGGCGCGCTGATCTCGAGCACCTGATCTCGAGCACCTGAGCGACGCACTCCCGCACCACGGACGGCCCGGTTCCCCAGAGGGGAGCCGGGCCGTCCTGCGTGTGGGCTCCGGGGCGGCCGGGCGCGTGCCCGCGCTCACGCCCGGGGAGGGCCGTCCGGCCGGGGTGCGGGTGGGACGATGGACCGGTGACCGCAGCCCCCGTGACCGACCTGGAGGGGCCCTCGCTGAGCCGCCGTCAGGAGCTGGGCGCCGCCAGCGCACGCAGCCTCCTGCTGACCGTGCTGGGGGAGTTCGTGCTCCCGCGCCGCGAGCCCGTCTGGACCTCGACGCTCCTCGAGCTGCTGGCCGACCTCGACGTGGCCGAGAAGGCCGCCCGGCAGGCGCTCATGCGCACCGCGGACGACGGCTGGACCGTCGGACGCCGCATCGGTCGGGAGACGCGGTGGGACCTCACGGAGGCGGGCACCCGCCTGCTGGAGGAGGGCACCGAGCGCGTGTACGGCTCCGCCTCCGCGGAGCGGCCCTGGGACGGCAGCTGGTTGGTGGTCACGGTGTCGGTGCCGGAGAACGCCCGGGCGCTGCGACAGCGGCTGCGGACCCGGCTGGGCTGGGCCGGGCTCGGCGCCTCGAGCCCCGGCGTCTGGGTCAGCCCGCGCCCCGACCGGGAGGCCGAGGTGGCCCGGGTGCTGTCGGAGCTGGGGCTCATCGAGGGCAGCTGGTCCTTCGTGGCCAGGGCCGGACAGGTCGGCGACGAGAGGTCCCTGGTGCGCAGCGCCTGGGACCTGGACGCCATCGAGGGCCGGTACGAGGACTTCCTGGAGCTGGTGGGGTCGCGGCGGCCGCGCACCGACCGTCAGGCGCTCGTCGCCCAGGTGAGGTTGGTCCAGGAGTGGCGGCGGTTCCTGCTGCTGGACCCGGGCCTGCCGCGTGAGCTGCTGCCGCCGCGCTGGAGCGGCAACCGGGCCGCCCAGGTGTTCCGTGAGCGGCACGCCACCTGGGCACCGCGTGCCGCGGCCGCCTGGGACGAGCTGGCAGGCAGCCGCACCACCTGAGCCCCGGGGGTCCCCACCGGGTCCGGCGGCCTCAGCCCAGGACGAGCCACCCGGCCGCGAGGACGCCCGCCGTGGCTGCGACCACCCGGACGGTGTCCACGCGCAGCAACCGGCGGTGGGCCCCGGCGTCCCAACCGGAGTCCAGCACCCGGTGCAGCGGGACCGCGGCCAGCGCGGTCACCCCGAGCACCACCGCGAGGCAGCCGGCGCCGGCCAGGACGGGTCCGGCCGGGACGGCGCCGCGCAGGGCCAGCACCAGCAGCCAGACCGTCGTCACGCCCTGACCGGCGAACAGCGGCCCGACCACCCGGGTGACGCGCTGCTGGTGCGCCCGCTCGTAGGCCGCGAACCCCGCACCGACCCCGGCGAACTGGGGGTAGATGAGCACCCGGACGGTCCACTGGAAGCCGGCGTAGGCGGCCACGAGCACCAGGTGGGTGACGGCGAGGGCGGTCACCGGCCCTTGGCCGGCTTCCCGCGCCAGGCCAGGCTCTGCCGGTCCAGCTCGCGCAGCAGCGGGTCGCCCTCGTCGTCGATGCGTTCGGCCAGCGCCACGGCGCTGGCCAGCCCGGTGTCGTCGAGCTGGGCGAAGGCAGGGGAGCGGCGCCGGTCCAGCACGTCGTACCAGCGGGCACCCACTGCGTGGTCGAGCACGATCCGGCCGAAGCAGTGGTCGGAGGTCACGACCCAGCGCTCGGCCCTGGCCCGGGCGGGGAGCCGGTCGAGCACGAGCTCCCGGTAGCGGGCCAGCAGCTGCTCGCGGGTCACCAGCCCAGGACAGCACGACGCCGGCCGCCCCGCACGGGGACGGCCGGCTGGTGTCGTGCTCCCTACTGGGCCTTGGCCAACGTCCCCAGGTAGAGCTCGATGACCTTGGGGTCGTTCATCAGCGACTTGCCGGTGTCGGTGTAGGCGTTGCGGCCCTGGTCGAGCACGTAGCCGCGGTCGCAGATCTGCAGGCACCGGCGGGCGTTCTGCTCGACCATGATGATCGAGACGCCGGTGGCGTTGATCCGCCGACAGCGGATGAACACCTCGTCCTGGTAGGCGGGGGACAGACCGGCCGAGGGCTCGTCGAGCAACAGCACCGACGGGTCCATCATCAGCGCCCGGCCCATGGCCACCATCTGCCGCTCGCCGCCCGACAGCGACCCGGCCTTGCCCTTGCGCCGCTCACCGAGCAGCGGGAACAGGTCGATGACGTAGTCGAAGCGGTCCTTGAACGTCTTCGGGCGCAGGTACACGCCCATCTGCATGTTCTCCTCGATGGTCAGCGCGGGGAACACGTTGTTGTTCTGCGGCACGTACCCCACGCCCAGCTGCACCAGCTTGTGCGCCGGGGCCGAGGTGATGGTCTCCCCGCGCAGCGTCACCGCACCCGAGCGGACCGGGATGAGCCCGAAGAGGGTCTTCAGCAGCGTCGACTTCCCGGCCCCGTTGGGGCCGATGATGCCGACCAGCTCGCCGTCCTGCAGGTAGAAGTCGCAGCCCCGCAGGATGTTGACCCCCGGCACGTAACCGGCGACCAGGTCGTCGGCCCGGACCAGGGCGCCCTCCGCGAGCTTGAGGTGCTCCTCGCGGGTGGCGGCCTTCTCGGCCGGGGACAGCTCGGCGGCCGAGGACGCGGTGTCGGCGCGGGTGAGGTCCTCGCCGGTCTCGTCGACCTCGAACAGCGGCTCGCTCATCGCTTCTCCGTCCCGTCGCTGGTGATCGTCTCGGCCCGGCCGGACCCGCCGGGCACGCCCTCCTCGCGGGCGATGGCCGCCTCCGCCTCGGCGAGGACGCGGTCCTCCTCCTCGTTGGTCAGCGGCGCGTCGTGGTGGGCGCCGAGGTAGGCGTCGACCACGTCCTTGTTCTGGCTGATGGACTCCGGCGGGCCCTCGGCGATGACCTTGCCGGCGGCCATGACGACGACCCAGTCGCTGATGTCGCGGACGACGTCCATGTCGTGCTCGACGAAGACGACGGTCATGCCCTCCTCACGGAGGTCCTTGACGTGGCCCAGCAGGGACTGGGTCAGCGCCGGGTTCACCCCGGCCATCGGCTCGTCGAGCATGACGACCTTGGGGTCGCTCATCAGGGCCCGGGCCATCTCCAGCAGCTTGCGCTGGCCACCGGAGAGCACGCCGGCGAACTCGTCCTTCTTGGCGTCGAGCTTGAACCGCTGGAGCAGGTCCATGGCCTTCTCGGTGTTCGCCCTCTCCTGCGAGCGCCAGGTCCCGGGGACCAGCGCCTTGAGAAAGGACTCACCGGCCTGGCCCTGCGCACCCAGCAGCATGTTCTGCAGCACGGTGAGCCGGGACAGCGCCTTGGTCAGCTGGAAGGTGCGCACCACGCCGAGTCGGGCGACCTGGTGCGGGGACAGCCGGCCCAGGGACTTGCCGTCGAAGGTCCAGGTGCCGGTGTTGGGCTGGTCGAACCCGGTGAGCAGGTTGAACAGCGTGGTCTTGCCGGCACCGTTGGGCCCGATCAACCCGGTGATGCCACCGCGCTGGATCTCCAGGTGGTCCACCGAGACGGCGGTGAGTCCACCGAAGGTGCGGGTGACGCCGTCGACGACCAGGGCCGGGTCGGGCTTGGCGACGCCGACCTCCCAGGGGAGGTCCCTGAGGGCCGCCTGGGCCAGCCGGGCCGGAGCGGCCCGGCCGGCCGGCGCCGTGCCGGTGGAGGTGGCGGTGGGGGTGCTGGACGCCGCGTGGGCGCCGGTGGGCTGCGGGTCAGCGGGCATCGAGCAGAACCTCTCGTCGATCACCGAAGATGCCCTGCGGCCGGAAGATCATCAGGAGCATGATGCCGATCCCGATGATGATGAACCGGGCGAAGGCGACGTCGGTGGCGTCGAACACGTCGTCGAGCTGGAAGAGGCCGAAGAACGAGACCCCGTTGCCGATCAGGGCCGACAGGCCGCTGTCGGAGAACGCGATGATGAACCACAGCAGCATGGCGCCGACCACGGGGCCGAGCACGCGGGCCGCACCACCGAGGATGAGCGCCCCGTAGGCCAGGAACGTGTTGGCGTTCTGGTACTGGTCGGGCTGCACGGAACCGGTGCCCAGCGCGTAGACCATGCCGCCGAGTGCACCGAAGACGCCGCCCAGGACCAGGGACTGCATCTTGTAGGAGTAGACGTTCTTGCCCAGCGCGCGGGCGGCGTCCTCGTCCTCGCGGATGGCCTTGAGCACGCGGCCCCACGGGCTGCGCATCAGGGCGAAGATGAGCAGCGAGCCGAGCACCACCAGCGTCCAGCCGACGGTGACCGTCCACAGCTCCACGCCGCTCCAGCGGGTGCCGAGGATGTCGTAGCGGCCGGCGGGCGACCACGGGGACAGGTCCAGGAAGCCGGTGTTGAACGCCGAGATGCCCTGGGTGCCACCGGTGACCGGGGTGGAGGACACCGACCGGAAGAGCAGCCTGAGCGCCTCGGCCGCGGCGATCGTGACGATCGCCAGGTAGTCCGCCCGCAGGCGCAGCGTGGGCAGGCCCAGGAGCAGGGCCAGCACGACGGCGGCGACCAGCCCGATGAGGACGCCGACGAAGAACGGCAGCCCCCACTGGGTGACCGAGATGGCGATGCCGAAGCCGCCGACCATCGCGAAGGCGATCTGACCGAAGTTGAGCAGGCCGGTGTACCCGAAGTGCAGGTTCAGGCCCATGGCGAGCAGCGCGAAGAAGACCGCCTGGTAGGCGAACATCGACCGCACGCCGAGGGAGAGGGCGTCGAGGAACTCGTTCATGAGATCAACCGATCCTGGCCCGGCTGCCCAGGATTCCCTGGGGCCGCACGATGAGGATGACGATGAGCAGGAGCAGTCCGCCGACGTACTTCATGTCGTTGGGGATGACCAGCGTCGACATCTGGATGAACACACCGACGATCACGCTGCCGAGCAGGGCGCCGTAGGCGGTGCCCAGACCGCCCAGGGTGACCCCGGCGAACATCAGCAGGAGCAGGCGGAAGCCCATGTCCCACTGCACCTGGTCCGACAGGCCCAGGAGCACGCCGCCCAGGGCTGCGAGGGCGCCACCGGCCATCCACACGACCAGGATGACCCGGTTGACGTCGATGCCGGAGGAGGCCGCCAGGTCGCGGTTGTCGGCGACGGCACGCATGGCCTTGCCGATCCGCGAGCGCTGCAGCATGAGCGCGACACCGACGAGGACGACCAGCGCGATCACGATGCTGTAGAGGTCGCGGTCGGTGATCGCGAACGCACCGAAGTCCCGGGCGCGCTGGGACTGGTAGTCGGTGTAGGCGTTGGAACGCCCGCCGTAGACCGTCTGGATCAGGTAGCGCAGGGCCAGCGAGAGCCCGATGGAGACCACCAGCGCTGCGACCAGGCCGGTGCCGCGCTTGCGCAGCGGCCGCCAGAGCGCAAGCTCGTTCAGCGCGCCGACCGCGGCACCGACGAGCACCGCGACCACCGCCGCGGCGACGAGCGGGACCCCGGTGGCGTTGATGAAGAAGGCGACGACGGCGCCGATGGTGACAAGCTCGCCGTGCGCGAAGTTGGTCAGCCCGGTGGTGCCGAAGATCAGCGACAGACCGACCGCGGCCAGCGCGATCAGCAGGCCGAAGCGGAGGCCGTCGACGAAGAGCTGGACGGCGAGGATGCGGCCGCTGCCGCGCTCCTCCCCGTCGGTGAGGGCGAAGGTGACGGGGAGGCGGCGGTTCTCCTCGACCGTGACGTCACGGGAGGCGCCGTCCCCGGCCGTGACGCCCTCGGGGAGGGCGTCCTCGTCGATGGTGACGGTGTAGTCGCCGGCGCCGTCGGGGAGGTCGATGGCGAAGCGGCCGGCGTCGTCGGTCTCGACGGAGTCCACCTCGTCGCCGCCGGCCGTGGTGACCGTGACCTCGACACCGGCGATGGGGCCGGTCGATCCGGTGGTCAGCGTGCCGCGGACCTGCTCGCCGGCGGCCTGGGCCGTGCCGCTGGGCAGCAGCGCCGCGAAGACCATCGCGAACGAGGCCAGCAGAAGCGCCAGCACCAGGGGACGTCGGGCGCTCGACCACCTGCCGGAGGACGTCCGGTGCGGGCGTGGTCCGGTCCGGGACGCGCCCGGCGGGCCCGTCCGGTCACCGTGCACGAGGGCACGGTGGGGTGCGTGCGTCACTCGACCTCCTGGGCCGTCTGGTGGGGCAGCCCGACCCCTGGGTTCGCCAGGTGGACAGCAGGCCGCCGTTGGTTGAACGGCGCGGACAGTAACCCACGGTTGTTGCGGTTCTGGGTCGCCCGGGACGGTCCGTGACCCAACCGCGACCCGGGGAGCCCGCTGAGAGCCCGGTCGCAGTCGGGGCGAAACGGACGAGCTCAGAGGTGACCTGGGTCTCCCCGTGCACGTCAGGGGCGTGTGCGGCGCCTCACGGGGTCTTCACGAGGCAGGTCAGTCGGGCGCTCGCCGTCGGGCGGCCCTGGTCGTCGCTGACCTCGACCAGGAAGGTGGCCAGCGTGCGGCCGCGACGGACCGGTGTGCAGACGGCGGTGACGACGCCCTCGGTGGCCGCGCGCAGGTAGGAGGCGTTCAGCTCGATCCCGACGACCTGTCGTCCCGGTCCCGCGTGCAGGGCCGCGGCCCACGAGCCGACCGACTCGACCAGGGCGCAGGTCGCCCCGCCGTGCAGCAGGCCGAAGGGCTGCTCGTTGCCGGCCACCGGCATGGTGGCCACCATCCGGTCGGGGTCGAAGTCGGTGATGACGATGCCCAGCTTGGCGTCCAGACCGGTCAGCTCGGCGGGGGCCCAGTCCGGGCGCGGTGTGCTCACGTCGGCACGGTAGCCACCGCGCCACGCGGGCCCGGTGTCCGCGCCGTCGCCGGGGACTGGGGACCGTCGTACCCCCGCCCTAGGATCGGACCCGATGTCCGCTCCGGTCTCCGCCCTCGCGTCCCAGCCCACCGACAGCACCCCCGACGGCTCGCAGCCGCGGCCCCGGTTGCTGCTGCTCGACGGCCACTCGCTGGCCTACCGGGCCTTCTTCGCGCTGCCGGTGGAGAACTTCTCGACCACCACCGGGCAGCCCACGAACGCCGTGTACGGGTTCACCTCGATGCTGATCAACGTCCTGCGCGACGAGGCGCCCAGTCACCTGGCGGTCGCCTTCGACGTCGGCCGCAAGACGTTCCGCAGCGAGATCTTCGCCGGGTACAAGGCCAACCGGAGCGAGAGCCCGACCGACTTCCGGGGCCAGGTCAGCCTGATCCAGGAGGTGCTGGCGGCCCTGCACGTGCCGGTGCTGACCGCCGAGGGCTTCGAGGCCGACGACGTCATCGCCACCTTGACCGTGCAGGCCGTCGAGTCCGGCATGGACGTGCTCATCTGCACCGGCGACCGGGACGCCCTGCAGCTGGTCAACGAGCACGTGACGGTGCTCTACCCCCGCAAGGGCGTCTCCGACCTCACCCGCTTCACCCCGGAGGCGGTCGAGGAGAAGTACGGCCTCACCCCCACGCAGTACCCGGACTTCGCCGCACTGCGCGGCGACCCCTCGGACAACCTGCCCGGCATCCCCAGCGTCGGGGAGAAGACCGCGGCCAAGTGGGTGCGGGAGTACGGCTCGCTGGACGCGCTCGTCGACCAGGTGGACACCGTCAAGGGCAAGGTCGGGGAGAAGCTGCGCGAGCACCTGTCCTCGGTGATGCAGAACCGCCGGCTCACCGAGCTGGACCGCGCGGTCGCACTCGAGCTGCACCCCACCGACCTGGCCGTGCAGCCCTGGGACCGGGCCGAGGTGCACACGCTCTTCGACAACCTGCAGTTCCGGGTGCTCCGCGACCGGCTCTTCGCCACCCTCACCAGCGCCGAGCCCGAGGTGGACGGCGGCATCGACGTCACCGTCGACGACCTGGTGCCCGGTGGTCTGGGGGAGTGGCTGGACGCGCACACCCGTACCGGGCACACCGGCATCGTCTTCCGCGGTACCTGGGGGCGGGGCACCGGCGAGCTCACCGGCATCGCGCTGGCTGCCGCCGACGACCACACCGTCTTCGTCGACCTGGGCCCCGACCTCGACGTCGCCGATGAGCAGTCGCTGGCCGCCTGGCTGTCCGACGCCTCGGCCACCAAGGTCGTGCACGAGGTCAAGGGCCCGCTGCTGGCCGTCTGGGCCCGGGGCTGGGACCTGGCCGGCGAGGTCAGCGACACCGCCCTGGCGGCCTACCTGGCGCTGCCGGGGCAGCGGTCCTTCGACCTGGGCGACCTCGCGGTGCGCTACCTGCGCCGCGAGCTGACCGAGGCCGCGCCGGCCGAGCAGCAGCTGAGCCTGGAGGGCATGGGTCCCGGCGAGGACGACGTGGCCCGCGAGGCCGCCGTCGCCGACGCCCGCAAGGCCGTCGCGGTCAACGACCTCTCCGACGCCCTCGAGCAGGTGCTCGGCCAGCGTGGCGGGGACCGGCTGCTGGGCGGGCTGGAGCTCCCGCTGACCCGGGTGCTGGCGCGTATGGAGCAGCGCGGCATCGCCGCGGACCTGGACCTGCTGCACGACCTGCAGTCGGAGTTCGCCGCCGCCGTCGCCGAGGCCGCGGCCGACGCCTACGAGGCCATCGGCGGCCAGGAGATCAACCTGGGTTCCCCGAAGCAGCTGCAGGCGGTGCTGTTCGACCAGCTCGGTCTGCCCAAGACCAAGAAGAACAAGACCGGCTACACCACCGACGCCGATGCACTGCAGTCACTGCAGGCAGCCGCGCCGCACCCGTTCCTGGAGGCGCTGCTGCGACACCGCGACGTCACCCGGCTGCGGACGGTCATCGACGGCCTGATCCCGATGGTCGACGACGCCGGGCGCATCCACACGACGTTCCAGCAGACGATCGCGGCCACCGGGCGGCTGTCCTCCACCGACCCGAACCTGCAGAACATCCCGATCCGCAGCGCCGAGGGCCGCCGAATCCGGCAGGCCTTCGTCGTCGGCGCCGGCCACGAGTCCCTGATGACCGCGGACTACAGCCAGATCGAGATGCGGATCATGGCCCACCTCTCCGAGGACGCCGGGCTCATCGAGGCGTTCACGTCGGGGGAGGACCTGCACACCTTCGTCGCCGCCCGGGCCTTCGACATCCCGATCGAGCAGGTCGACCCCGAGATGCGCCGCCGGATCAAGGCGATGAGCTACGGCCTGGCCTACGGGTTGAGCGCCTACGGGCTCTCCGGGCAGCTGAAGATCACGCCCGAGGAGGCCCGGGTGCAGATGAACGCCTACTTCGAGCGCTTCGGCGGCATCCGGGACTACCTGGACGGGGTCGTCGAGGACGCCCGGCAGACCGGGTACACCGAGACCACCATGGGCCGCCGCCGCTACCTGCCCGACCTGACCAGCGACAACAAGCAGCGCCGGGACATGGCCGAGCGGATGGCGCTCAACGCCCCGATCCAGGGGTCGGCGGCCGACGTCATCAAGGTGGCGATGCTGCGGGTCGAGCACGCCATCGCCGAGCGCGGGCTGTCCTCCCGGATGGTGCTGCAGGTGCACGACGAGCTCGTCCTGGAGGTCGCACCCGGTGAGCGGGACCAGCTCGAGGAGCTGGTCCGGGCCGAGATGGCCGGAGCTGCGGAGCTGTCGGTGGCCCTCGACGTGTCGGTCGGCGTCGGCCAGAGCTGGGACGCTGCCGCCCACTGACGAGCCACGAGCAGACCCTCGACCTGACCCTCGACCTGAGGGTCAGGTGGGGACGTCGCAGACGAGCACGAGCGTCCCGGGGACCAGCGCTCCCCGGGCCGCCGACCACTGGCCCCAGGTCTCGGTGCGCCCCGGCGTCCACTCGGGCTCCAGCAGGTCGGTGAGCACGAACCCGGCGGCGACGACGTCGCGGACCCAGTCGCCGACCGTCCGGTGGTGCTCGACGTAGACGACGGTGTCCTCGCCGTCGGTCTCCACGTACGGCGTCCGGTCGAAGTAGGAGCCCACGACCGTCAGGTCGGCCGGGTCGGGGGAGTCGGGGAAGGGCCAGCGCAGCGGGTGGTTCACCGATGCCACGAACCGGCCCCCCGGGCGGAGCACCCGGCGCACCTCGGCCAGGGCGCCCCGCGCGTCGGCCACGAACGGCAGACCGCCGAACGCCGAGCAGGCCAGGTCGACGCTGGCGTCGAGCAGCGGCAGGGCCCCCACGTCGGCTTGCACCAGGGTCGGCGCGAGGCCGGTGCTGACCGCCAGCTCACGGGCCCGCGCCAGCATCCCGGCGGACAGGTCGAGGGCCACGACCTCTGCTCCGGCGGCGACCAGCCAGCGCGCGCACGGCGCGGACCCGCAGCCGACCTCCAGCACCCGGCGTCCGGCGACGTCACCGAGCAGCTGTGCCTGCGACTCGCGCAGGCCCTCCGGGCACCAGAGGAAGTCGCTGTCGCCCAGGTCGGCGCCGTGCTCGGCCAGGTAGGCCGGGGCGGCGGCGTCCCACCAGCCGCGGTTGGCGCGCACCGACGTGGTCTCGTCGACGTCGCGCCGCTCCACGCCGCCGGCCAGCGGGTAGCCGTCGGAGGCCAGCGGGAGCGGCTGCTGCGGAGGGCCGGCGGGGGACATCCGCGCATGGTGGCACGCAGGGGCCCGACCCTTGGTGGACCGCCCCGGAGCGGGTACGTACGATGGTGGGAGCGCCAGGGGTCTGTGGTGCGCCGCCCCTCCCCGGGCCGCACGCCCGACCACTCCCGCGGAACTCCCCGGCCACGCGGCCGGGATCGTCCCTGTCCCTCCACACCCCCCGTCCGGAGCACTCGACCACATGACCTCCACCCAGGTCCGTCCCGACAGCACCACCCCTCAGGTCGCGATCAACGACATCGGCACCGCTGAGGACTTCCTCGCCGCCATCGACCAGACGATCAAGTACTTCAACGACGGCGACATCGTCGAAGGCATCATCGTCAAGGTCGACCGCGACGAGGTGCTGCTGGACATCGGCTACAAGACCGAGGGCGTCATCCCCTCGCGTGAGCTGTCCATCAAGCACGACGTCGACCCCAACGAGGTCGTCAGCGTCGGCGACGAGGTGGAAGCCCTCGTCCTCCAGAAGGAGGACAAGGAAGGCCGTCTGATCCTGTCCAAGAAGCGCGCTCAGTACGAGCGCGCCTGGGGCACGATCGAGGCCAAGAAGGAAGCGGACGAGGTCGTCACCGGCACCGTCATCGAGGTCGTCAAGGGCGGCCTGATCCTCGACATCGGCCTGCGCGGGTTCCTCCCCGCCTCGCTGGTCGAGATGCGTCGCGTCCGCGACCTGCAGCCCTACGTGGGCCGCGAGCTCGAGGCCAAGATCATCGAGCTGGACAAGAACCGCAACAACGTGGTCCTGTCCCGCCGCCAGTGGCTGGAGCAGACCCAGTCCGAGGTGCGCAGCGAGTTCCTCAACAAGCTCGCCAAGGGCCAGGTCCGCACGGGTCAGGTCTCCTCGATCGTCAACTTCGGTGCCTTCGTGGACCTGGGCGGCGTCGACGGCCTGGTGCACGTCTCCGAGCTGTCCTGGAAGCACATCGACCACCCGTCCGAGGTCGTCGAGGTGGGCCAGGAGGTCACCGTCGAGGTCCTCGACGTCGACCTGGACCGTGAGCGGGTCTCCCTGTCGCTGAAGGCGACGCAGGAGGACCCGTGGCGTCAGTTCGCCCGGACCCACCAGATCGGGCAGGTCGTGCCCGGCAAGGTCACCAAGCTCGTCCCCTTCGGTGCGTTCGTGCGCGTCGACGAGGGCATCGAGGGCCTGGTGCACATCTCCGAGCTGGCCGAGCGCCACGTCGAGATCCCGGAGCAGGTCGCGCAGGTCGGCGACGAGATCCTCGTCAAGGTCATCGACATCGACCTCGACCGTCGTCGCATCTCGCTGTCGCTGAAGCAGGCCAACGAAGGCGTCATCGCCGAGGACGACCAGTTCGACCCGGCCGCCTACGGCATGGCCGCGTCGTACGACGAGCAGGGGAACTACGTGTACCCCGAGGGCTTCGACTCCGACACCGGCGAGTGGCGCGAGGGCTTCGACACCCAGCGCGAGGAGTGGGAGCGTCAGTACGCCGAGGCCCAGGCCCGGTTCGAGGCGCACCAGAAGCAGATCACGGCGGCCCGCGAGGCCGACGCCGAGGCGGCTGCCGGTGGCAGCTACTCCAGCGACGCCCCGGCGTCGTCGGAGTCCTCCTCGGGCCCGGCTGCCAGCACCGGTTCCTCCTCCGGTGGCGGCACGCTGGCCTCCGACGAGGCACTGGCCGCGCTGCGGGCCAAGCTCGCCGGCGGCGAGTGACCCGCTGAGGCCGATCGCCTGCTGATCGCATGACCGTGCGCCGTCCACCCCACCGGGTGGGCGGCGCACTGTCGTGCGTGGGGCTGGTGGGTCTGCTGGGCCTCGCGGGGTGCGCGCTCCCCAGGGGCGGGGCACCGCCCGCAGCGGCCACCACGAGCACCACCCCGGCACCCACGACGGCGACCACCACGCCGGCCCCGGTCTTTGTCGTCCCCGGGGCGTGCGCGCAGCTGCTGACGGTGGGGCAGGTGGCCGACGGCCTCGGCGTCCGGCTGCCGGGGACGACCACGTACGTGGTCGGGGAGCCGCAGCCCGACATCGGCCGGACCGCCCGCATCACCTGCGGGTACGGGGTCGCGCCGGCCACGGACACCGCGGGTGCCAGCGACCCGCTGCTGGAGGTGACCGTCTTCGTGTACGACGGTCCCGCGGCGGCCGCCGAGCGTGTCGAGGTGCTGGTGGCCAACCAGGAGCAGCAGGGCGTGCGGGCCGATCCCGCCGTCGTGCCCGGCGCCGACGCGGTGCTGCTCAGCGGCCCGGCGGACACCACGCTGGTCGCGACCGTCGCCGAGCGCACCTACGCGTTGACCCTGCTGCCCGGTCTGCTGGACGCCCCGGGCACCCAGGCGGCCCTGCAGACGCTGGCCGCGGTGGCGATCGCCGCCGGCGATCCGGCGGACGGGTCCGCAGCGGCGACCGGCTGAGCCGAGCCGGGACAGCACCAGGACCCCGGGGGCCGCAGGGCCCTCGGGGTCGTCATCGGCGCAGGCGCGCCGTCCGCCCACGTGGGGCGGACGGACCGGTCAGAGGCTGAGGATGATGGCGAACGCCGAGCGGGGTCGCCCGCCGGCGTTGGTCAGGAAGTCCCAGGTGTGGCGGCCCGAGGGCACTGAGGGGAACAGCGAGCGGAAGAAGGTCGCGGCAGAGCTGCGGGGCGTGAGGCCCTCCAGCCGTGCCCGGACGGCGGGCAGCTCCGAGCACCGCACCCCGCTGGGGGCGTCGAGCCGGTGACGGCCGGGCCCGCGGCGCCGGACGGCGGCCGAGGACGCCTCGGCGGTCGTGTGTCGGGACATGTCGTGCCCACCTCTCTGCGTCGGCGCCCTCGCGGTCGGGGGAAGTCGAGGTGCCGGTGCTGAAGTTAAGTCCTGTGACGGGTGGGACTCGTGCGACGCGCCGGTGTGACAGGTGCGCCCCGGTCATCGACACCTGTTCGTGACCTGGTGGCGCTGGATTCCGGGGTCGGACACGGCCCGGGGGTCTGCCCCCGCAGTCGCGGCGGCAGGTGCACGGGTGTGCCAGGGTCGGGGCATGCTGCGGATCGGGTTGACCGGCGGGATCGGCTCCGGGAAGTCCACGGTGGCCCGGCTCCTCGTGGAACGGGGGGCCGTCCTGGTGGACGCCGACTCGATCGCCCGCGAGGTGGTGGAGCCGGGGACCCCGGGCCTGGCTGCGGTGGTGGAGGCGTTCGGGGCGGACGTCCTGACCGCGGAGGGCGCGCTGGACCGCCCGGCGCTGGCGGCGGTGGTCTTCGGTGACGCGGGGGAGCGTGCGCGCCTGGACGGGATCGTGCACCCCCTGGTGCGGGCTCGGGCCGCTGAACTGGTCGCTGCGGCCCCGGCGGACGCCGTGGTGGTCCAGGACGTGCCGCTGCTGGTGGAGACCGGACAGGCGGGGTCCTACGACCTCGTGCTGGTCGTCGCGACCGATGTCGAGACCCGGGTCCGGCGACTGCTCGGGCGGGGGCTGTCCGAGGCTGATGCCCGGGCGCGGATCGCCAGCCAGGCGACCGACGAGGAACGGGCCGCGGTGGCCGACGTGGTGCTGTCCAACGACGGGGACGAGCAGCAGCTGGCGGTGCAGGTCGCCCGGTTCTGGGACGAGCGGGTCCCGTCGACGCGCTGACCGGCAGCGCCGACACGACGACGGCCTGGACACGACGAAGGCCCCGGAGCGGCTGCTCCGGGGCCTTCGGTCGGTGGGCGATACTGGGATCGAACCAGTGACCTCTTCCGTGTCAGGGAAGCGCGCTACCGCTGCGCCAATCGCCCGTGCTGTGGTGCTCGGTCCCCGTCCCGCCTCGAGCGAGCCCGGGGGCCGTCGAGGTGGAGACGGGATTTGAACCCGTGTAGACGGCTTTGCAGGCCGTTGCCTCGCCTCTCGGCCACTCCACCGCACACGAGCGCCGGTCTTTCGACCAGCGCCCGGTTCCGAGCGGACGACGGGATTCGAACCCGCGACCCTCACCTTGGCAAGGTGATGCTCTACCACTGAGCCACGTCCGCAGTGCGAGGACAACACTAACCGACCCCTGGACGGGGTTTGCACCGGGGGGTCACCGGGGGGTGTCCTCAGGGTGAACTCGCAGGTCAGGGGGCTGTCCGCGGCCCGTTCGCGGGGTCGCAACGGGCCTCGGTGGGCGTCTGGGGGCCGTTCGGGGAGATCGTGGTCTGCCTCACACCTCCCAGGCGCCCGAACGGGTCGGTGGAGGCAGGGTCGAAGGCGGCCCCCACGACGGCCCCCTCCCGCACCACCAGCCGCAGCAGGCCGGTGGGTGGGGCGGTGGACTCGTCAGCCGACAGCAGGGGCCCGGGGGAGGGGGCGGCCCACGCCCGGCGGTCCCCGCTGGCCCACCACGCCCCGGCGGGGACGTCGCCGGCGCCCAGCACCACGTCGGCCCCGGCCGACACCAGGCGGTCGGTGAGCTCCCGGGTGTCTGCCGCGCAGGCCGGGCTCCCGGACAGACGGACGAGCACCACGTCGCCCCGCCGGTCGGCGACGCCCACGGTCGCGAGCACCGCGTCGGCGAGCGTCGGCGTGGCGAGTCCGGCGCCGATGCCGGCGGCGGTGGCCCCGGGCGCGAGGCCCAACCCGAGGACCGTGACGCCCTGGCCGTCGACCTCGACCCGCTGCGGGCTACCGGCCGCGGTCCCGTCCCGGCCCGCGCCCACGGGGCGCAGCCCGGCCGCCGAGAGGGCGTCCAGGGTGTCGGCTGCCGTCGCGGCGTCCGGGGTGGCGACGACGGCGACCAGGTCCACGCCGGCCGCGGCCAGGGCGGCCGCGCCGGCGGCCCCCACGGGCGTGGAGAGGTCGGCCAGGGCCAGGTCGGCGTCGGTCAGGGTCGCGCCGGCCTCGGGGAAGGGGCCCGCCGGGTCGGTGAGCAGGGGCAGCGTCCGGCCGGCGAAGGCCACGTCACCGCCGATGGCCAGGGTGAGCCCGGGCGATCCGGGCACGGGCACTGCCCCCGGCCCGGCGGCGTCGGAGCGGTCGTCCTGGCCCAGCACGGGGACGAGGACCGCGGTGGCGACCAGCAGGGCCGCACCCGTCGTCGCGGCGGGCAGCCACCGGCGGCGCGTCGTCGGGCGTGTCGCGTGTCGTCCCACGCTGCGGACGTTACGAGCCGCCCGAGGCTCGTGCGGCCTCCTGGGTGGCTGTCCGGGCGCGTGTGCGCGCCGTTGCCGCAGCGTCGTCCCGCGCTCGCGGCCGGTCAGCAGGCCGGTGGCAGGCGGTCCCGAGGCGACCGCACGGAGTCAGGCGGGTCGTACGGGGTCAGGCGGGGTCAGGCGGGGTCAGCGACCCGGGTCGGGGCCTTCGCCCTGCAGCAGGGCCAGCAGCTCGCCGTCCACACGCAGCAGCTCGGACTCGGCGCCGCGGGGGACCAGGCGCTCGGTCTCCCGCAGGAAGTCCGCCACCGCACTGCGGGACAGCTCGAACAGCGCGTGGCCCGAGGGTGCGCGCAGCTCCAGGAACAGCACGTCGACGGCGGTGCGTGCCGGCCACAGCCGGACGTCGCCCGCACCCGCGGGGTGCGACAGACCCGCGTGCAGCAGATCCCGGCCCAGCATCCACTCGACGCCGTCCTCCGCGCCCCCGGTGGGGGCCCCGACCCGGCCACCGAAGCGCACCCGGACCGCGAACGGGTCGGCGGTGTCGTACAGCAGCGTCGCGGGGACCTCGGTCCAGGACGAGGGGCCGACCAGGTGCAGCGTGGTGCGGGCCGTGCAGCCCGGCGCGGGACTCGCCATGCCAGGTCAACGACCCACCGACCCGGAGGTGACGCGATCGGGCCCGGTCGTCACGGGCCACACCTCACCCGTCCGGGGAGCCCCGCAGGCCCCGGTGAACCGCAGGGGCTCCTGCACACGAACCAGACGTGTGACCATGGGACTCGTGACCCGACCTCAGCGGCGAGCGGAGGAGGACTCCGCGGACGCCGAGCTGATCCGTCGCGTCCAGGCCGGCGACCGCGGGGCGGTCGACGACCTCTACGACAGGTTCCGTCGCCCCGCCTTCGCGCTGGCCCGCCGTGTGCTCGCCGACGACACGCTCGCCGAGGACGTCCTCCAGGACGTCTTCCTCACCGTGTGGAAGGACCCGTTCGCCTTCGACGGCGCACGCGGGTCCTTCGGCTCCTGGCTGCTGGCCATGGTCCACCACAAGGCCGTGGACGCCGTGCGTCGCGAGGAGTCCCACCGGCGCCGACAGACCCGCGCCGAGGACGACCTGCGCCTCACCGAGCCCATCGCCCAGCGCGACGTGGAGGACGAGGCGTGGACCCGGGTGGTCTCCGACCGCGTCCGAGCTGCCCTGCAGACCCTGCCGGCCCCCCAGCGCGAGGCGCTGACCCTGGCCTACTACGGCGGTTACACCCAGCGGGAGGTGGCGGCCCTGACCGACACCCCGCTGGGCACCGTCAAGACCCGCATGCTCGCCGGGATGCGCCGGCTCAAGGAGAACCTGGGCGGTGTCGTCGTCGGCACCCCGATGGGCAGCGCCCTGGGTTCCGCGTCCCTCGAGGGAGGTGCCCGATGACCGACGAGCGACCCCGCCGGGTCACCGACCACGACCGC
Source organism: Klenkia sp. AC732 (assembly GCF_979256525.1). NCBI lineage: Bacteria > Bacillati > Actinomycetota > Actinomycetes > Geodermatophilales > Geodermatophilaceae > Klenkia > Klenkia sp. AC732. The sequence continues at coordinate 29,923 of NZ_CEEDOS010000008.1, forward strand.
TACGACGAGCTCGCCGTCGGCTGGGCGTTGCACGCCCTGGAGCCCGAGGACGAGTCCGCGTTCGCCGTCCACCTGGCCGGCTGCGACCGCTGCACCGCCACGGTGGCCGAGACCTCGGAGGTGATGGCGGCGATGGCCACGGACCTCCCGGTCGTCGAGCCCTCCGAGGGGCTGCGCGAGAGGCTGCGCGCCGCGGTCGAGGAGACCGAGCAGGTGCACCGCTCCGACGCCCCCGGCGCTCCCGTCGCCGACGCGCCGGCCGCGCCCCGCCCGGCCGTCCCGTCCGCTCCGCGCACCGCCGGTGGCACGGCGCGACCGGCCGACACCCGCCCCGGGTTCCTCGGCCCACGCCGTCGGCACGGGGCCCGCAGCACCGACCGCGCCGCCTGGCGTCGCGTCGTCCCCAACGCGTTGGTCGCTGCCGGGGTCGCGGCGATCCTCGCGCTGGGTGCCTGGAACGTCGTCGTCACCCAGGACCGGGACGCCGCCCGGGCCACCGCGTCGGTCCAGTCCCAGGTGATGGACTCGCTGCTGTCCCCGGGTCAGGCCACCATCGCCCCGATGGAGCACGACGGGCGGACGGTCGCCACGGTCGTCGCCCGCGACGGCCAGGCCCAGGTGGTCATCGACGGCATGACGGTCAACGACACCGCCGACAGCACCTACGTGCTCTGGGGCATGACCGACGGCGCCCCGGTGCCACTGGGCACCTTCGACGTGGTGACCGAGGGGGTGGACCTGCGCACCGTAGGGTCCGATGCGACCGGCCTGGACGACTACAGCGCCTACGGCATCAGCATCGAGGCCGGTCGACAGGCTCCGTCGGCCCCGACGGACATCGTGGCGAACGGGCAGGTGTCCAGCTGAACGGTCCCGAGACGGCGACGACCCCCTCCACCCCGCCGCCCGGTCGTCCTCCCCGCGAGACGAGCGGTGCGCGGCGGGAGAGGTACGACAACGACGACGTGCAGAGCCTGCGCGAGCGGATCGGCCGCCGTCCGTGGCGGCGCAGGATCGCCGCCAAGAAGACGCTGGACACCGCCTACCGGGTCGGCGTGGGGGTCGTCGGTGGTCTGCTGCTGGTCTTCGGGCTGGTCACCATCCCGCTGCCGGGCCCCGGCTGGCTGACCGTCATCGCGGCCCTGTTCGTGCTCGCCTCGGAGTTCACCTGGGCCGAGCGGCTGCTGGAGTTCACCAAGCGCAACGTCAAGCGGTGGACGGAGTGGTTGGGGCGTCAGCCGGTGTGGGTGCGGGTGGTCTTCGCCCTGCTCACGGCCGCGTTCGTCTACGGCGTCATCGTCGTGGTCCTGCACCTGCTCGGCGTGCCGAGCTGGGTCCCGGGGTGGGTGCCGATGTGGCGGTGACCGTCTGGCATCATGGTCATCGCACTCAGCACGACCGCACCGCAGCCGGGCGATTGGCTCAGCGGTAGAGCGCTTCGTTCACACCGAAGAGGTCACTGGTTCGATCCCAGTATCGCCCACCCGACACGGCCCCCTCCCCGACCAGGGAGGGGGCCGTTCGCGTTCAGGCGGGGCCGTAGACCAGGTGGGCGACACCGTTGCTCAGCGCCGACGCCGACAGCAGTGCGAGCGGGGTCTCGGGGCCGCCCTCGGGGAAGAGCCGGATCCCGGCGCCCACGGCCACCGGGTAGACGAAGAGGTGCAGCTCGTCGACCAGCCGGTCGGCCAGCAGGGCCCGGACCAGGGTCACGCTCCCGCTGACGTACAGGTCGCCCTCGGCGGCCAGCGCCCGGACCCGGTCGGGGTCGTAGCCCTCCAGGACGGTGGTGTGTGCCCACTCCACCGACGGGGCCTGCGAGGCCACCACGTACTTGGCGCTGTCGTTGAAGAACGGGGCCCCCGGGTCGTCCTCGACGGTGCGGGTCGACCAGGCCGGCGCGAACATCTCGAACGTCGTGCGGCCCAGCAGGATGCCGGTCGCGTCTGCGGTGAGGGCGCCGACCGCGGCGGCCAGGTCCTCGGGGAACCCGTAGGGGAACGTCCAGGTGGGCACGTCGACGACCCCGTCGACGGTGCTGAACAGGTGGACCTTGATCGCGCCCATGGGTGCTCCCGGGGTGGTGGTGGGTGACGGCTCGGTCCAGAGACTGCCGCACCGCGCCGGGCTCATCGGTTGGGCGGCGCCGGGTGGGGGAAGGGGAGGGGCGTGTCCGCCCAGCCCGATCGAGCCGCCCGGTTGGAGGCCGCGGTCGAGCGGGACGGCCCCACGTGCGTGTGGTGCGGGCGCACCTTCGACCGTTGGGTGCGGCCCACCACCGAGCACGTGGTGCCCCGGGCCCGCGGGGGACCGTCCTGGGCGGAGAACGAGGTCGCCGCGTGCAGCCGCTGCAACGCCGAGCGCGGGCACCGCGGGGCCGTCGAGTGGCTGGAGGAGTGCCGGGCGCGCGGCTGGTCCCCGGACGCCGAGCGGGTCGCCCGGGCGCTGGAGTCCCTGGCCGTCGCGGTGGCGCAGCGGGGCGGGCAGCGCCGCGCCCGGCCGCACCTGGACGCCCAGCTCCGGCGCCTGCGGGCCGGGTAGCGTCGCTGCCGTGGCCGCACGGGTGGAGGGCATCTGGGTGCACCCGGTGAAGAGCCTGGCGCCCGTGGCCACCGCCGCCGTGGAGGTGACTCGGGCCGGGCTGGCCGGCGACCGCACCCGCACCGTGGTCGACGTCGCCACCGGGGAGCGGTTGCGGGAGAAGACCGCCCCCGGCCTGGGCGCCGTCGTCCCCACCGGCGACGACGAGGCCGACGCCGCCGCGCTCACCGCTGTGCTGGGCCGCCCGGTGCGGCTGGCCGGGGCCGACGAGCCGCAGGTCATGGTGGCCGCGGTGCACCTGGTCAGCCGGCAGGCCCTGGAGCGCGCCGCCCGGGGTGACGTGCCCGCCGGGTGCTCGGCGGCCGACCCCCGGGCCAACCTGGTCCTGGACCTGCCCGGGGACGACGAGCGCGACTGGGTCGGCCGCGAGGTCGCGGTCGGCGGGGCGGTGCTGCGGGTCACCCGCACGCCCCGGCACTGCCTGGGCGTGTACGCCGAGGTCACGACGCCGGGACGGGTCTCCGTCGGGGACGCCGTCGCGCCGGTCTGACCGCTGGCGCCCGGCCACTACGCTCGCAGGAGCCCGAACACCCCGATCGTCAGGAGCCCCCTGTGTCTGCCGCGCCCGCCGAACCCGCCGTCGTCACCGTCCGGGTGCCGGCCGGGACCACGGCCACCCAGGCGCTCAAGGACGCCGGCGTCCCGCTCAAGGGCGCCGACGCCGCCGTCGTCGTCCGGGTGGACGGCGAGCTCAAGGACCTGGCCTGGGTGCCCGACGCGGACACCGACGTCGAGCCGGTCGCCGCCTCGAGTCCCGACGGCCGGGCGGTCATCCGGCACTCGACCGCCCACGTGCTGGCGCAGGCCGTGCAGGACCTGTTCCCAGGCACCCGGCTGGGCATCGGCCCGCCCGTGGAGAACGGCTTCTACTACGACGTCGACCCGGAGCGGCCCTTCACCCCCGAGGACCTGCAGGCGATCGAGAAGCGCATGCAGGCCATCGTCAAGGAGGGCCAGTTCTTCGCCCGCCGCGAGATCAGCGACGACGACGCCCGCGCCGAGCTCGCCCACGAGCCGTACAAGCTCGAGCTCATCGGCCTCAAGGGCGGTGCCGGTGAGGCGGCGGAGGGTGCCGACGTCGAGGTGGGCGGCGCCCAGCTCACCATGTACGACAACCTCGACCCCAGGTCGAAGGAGCGGGTCTGGACCGACCTGTGCCGGGGCCCGCACCTGCCCCGCACCTCGGGCATCCCGGCCTTCGCGCTGACCCGGGCAGCGGCCGCCTACTGGCGCGGCAGTGAGAAGAACCCGCAGTTGCAGCGGGTGTACGGCACCGCGTGGGAGTCCAAGGACGCGCTGAAGGCCCACCAGGAGCAGCAGGCCGAGGCCGAGCGCCGCGACCACCGCAAGCTGGGCACCGAGCTGGACCTCTTCAGCTTCCCCGACCAGGTCGGGTCCGGGCTGGCGGTGTTCCACCCCAAGGGCGGGATCATCCGGCGCGAGCTGGAGAAGTACAGCCAGCGGCGGCACGAGGAGGCCGGCTACTCCTTCGTCAACACCCCGCACATCACCAAGGGCCAGCTGTTCGAGACCTCGGGTCACCTGGACTGGTACGCCGAGGGCATGTACCCGGCGATGCAGCTGGACGAGGAGCGCGACAGCGAGGGCGTCGTCCGCAAGCAGGGGCAGGACTACTACCTCAAGCCGATGAACTGCCCGATGCACAACCTGGTCTTCGACTCCCGCGGCCGGTCCTACCGTGAGCTGCCGCTGCGGCTGTTCGAGTTCGGCACCGTGTACCGCTACGAGAAGTCCGGGGTCGTGCACGGGCTGACCCGGGCCCGCGGGTTCACCCAGGACGACGCGCACATCTACTGCACCCCCGAGCAGATGGCCGGTGAGCTCAAGGCGCTGCTGGACTTCGTGCTGGGCCTGCTGGCCGACTACGGCCTCAGCGACTTCTACCTGGAGCTGTCCACCCGGAACCCGGAGAAGTCCGTGGGCACCGACGAGAGCTGGGAGCGGGCCACCGAGGCGCTGCGCCAGGCCGCCGTCGACTCCGGCCTGGAGCTGGTCCCGGACCCGGGCGGCGCCGCCTTCTACGGCCCGAAGGTCTCGGTGCAGGCCAAGGACGCCATCGGGCGCACCTGGCAGATGTCGACCATCCAGGTCGACTTCAACCTGCCCGAGCGCTTCGGCCTGGAGTACACCGCCGCCGACGGCTCCCGGCAGCGACCGGTGATGCTGCACCGGGCGCTGTTCGGCTCGATCGAGCGGTTCTTCGGCGTCCTCACCGAGCACTACGCCGGTGCCTTCCCGGCCTGGCTCGCCCCGGTGCAGGTCGTCGGCATCCCGATCACCGACGAGCAGGTGCCCTACCTGACCGAGGTCGCCACCCGGCTGCGGGCCCGGGGCCTGCGGGTCGAGGTCGACGACTCCGACGACCGCATGCAGAAGAAGATCCGCACCGCCTCCAAGCAGAAGGTGCCCTTCGTGCTCATCGCCGGCGCCACCGACGCCGAGGCCGGTGCGGTGTCCTTCCGCTACCGCGACGGCAGCCAGCGCAACGGGGTGCCCGTCGACGAGGCCGTCGAGGCGATCGCGGACTGGGTGGCCCAGCGCCGCAACGACGACCCGACCGCCCCCGTGGCGGAGTCGGTCGAGAGCACCGCGTGAACCCCGACGAGGGCGGGCCCACGACGGTCTTCGAGCAGCTGTGGACGCCCTACCGGATGGCCTACATCAAGGGCGAGGGCAAGCCCACCGGTGACCACGACTGCCCGTTCTGCCTGATCCCGGCGATGACCGACGAGGACGGCCTGGTGGTGGCCCGCGGCGAGACCGTCTTCGTGGTCCTCAACCTGTTCCCCTACAACGCCGGGCACCTGATGGTGGTGCCCTACCGGCACGTGGCCGACTACACCGACCTGACGACGGGCGAGGTCGCCGAGCTGGGTGACCTCACCCAGACGGCGATGCGGGTCGTCCGCGAGGTCAGTGGGGCCCACGGCTTCAACATCGGGATGAACCAGGGCTCGGTCGCCGGCGCCGGCATCGCCGACCACCTGCACCAGCACGCGGTGCCGCGCTGGGGTGGGGACACGAACTTCATGCCGGTCCTCGGTCTCACCCGGGTGCTGCCGCAGGTGCTGGGGGAGACCCGGCAGCTGCTGGCCGACGCCTGGCCCACCCCGCCCGCCCCCGAGGCCGGCTGATGCTGGGGGTCAACCTGCGCCCGGCCGTGGCCCGGGTCTGGGCACCCGTCGTCCGGACGCTGCTCGCGGCCGGCGTCACCGCCGACGCGGTGACGGTCGTGGGCACCGTCGGCGCGGTCGTGTCGGCGGTGTTCGTCATCGGCAACGGGGTGCTCTTCTGGGGTGCCTTCGCGGTGACGGTGTTCGTGCTGCTGGACATGCTGGACGGCGCCCTTGCCCGGGCGCGCGGCGGCGGGTCGGTGTTCGGCGCGGTGCTGGACTCCACCGGCGACCGGGCCGCCGATGCCGCGGTCTTCGCCGGGCTGGTGTGGTGGTTCTCCGGCGAGGGCGACAACCGGATGGTCGTGTGGCTGTCGCTGACCTGCCTGGTGCTCGGCGTGCTGACCTCCTACGTCAAGGCCCGGGCCGAGGGCATGGGCCTGACCTGCGACGTCGGCCTGGTCGAGCGCACCGAGCGGCTGATCCTCATCCTGGTCGGCACCGGGTTCACCGGTCTGGGCATCCCCTACGCCCTGCAGGTCTGCCTGTGGCTGCTGCTCATCGGCTCCACGATCACCGTCGGCCAGCGGTTCGCGACGGTCTACCAGCAGTCCCGCGGCCAGGCGCTCCCGGTCACCCCGCCCACCCCGTGAGCCGCGTCGACATCGCGCGCGAGCGGCTGGTCGACGCCGGGTACGCGGCCGGCTGGGGCGCGGTCAAGGCGCTGCCCGAGCCGGTCGCACGGGCGGTGTTCGACCGGGCCGGGACCTGGGCCGCGGGGCGGCAGGGCCGGGGCGTCCGCCAGCTGCGGGCCAACCTGGCCGTCGTCACCGGGCTGGGCGGCACCGAGCTGGACACGCTCACCGCCGACGGGCTGCGGTCCTACGCCCGGTACTGGATGGAGGCCTTCCGGCTGCCCACCCTGGGCGTGCCCCGGCTGCTGGCCGGCACCACCGTCGTGGGCACCGAGCACCTGGAGGCCGCCCGGGACGCCGGGCGACCCGTCGTCCTGGCACTGCCGCACAGCGGCAACTGGGACGCCGCGGGTGTCTGGTTCGTCGACTGGCTCGGCGGGCCGTTCATGACCGTGGCCGAACGGCTGCGCCCCGAGCAGCTCTACGAGCGGTTCCTGGCCTACCGGGAGTCCCTGGGGTTCCGGGTGGTCCCGTTGACCGGCGGGGAGCGGCCCAGCTCGACGCTGCTCAAGGAGTGGCTGGGCGCCGGGCGATCGGCGTGCCTGCTGGTCGACCGCGACCTGTCCGCCTCCGGCATCCCGGTCACCTTCTTCGACCGCCCGACCACCATGCCCGGGGGGCCGGCGCTGCTGGCGGCGCAGACCGGCGCGGCCCTGCTGCCGGCCGTCTCGCACTTCGACGGGACGGGGTGGCGGCACACCGTGCACCCCGAGGTCGACGTGCACGGCCCGGGCCGGCTGCGCGACCGGGTGCACGCCGGCATGCAGGGCGTCGCGGACGCCTTCGCCGTCAGCATCGCCGAGCGCCCGGTGGACTGGCACCAGCTGGGCCGGATCTGGGCCGACGTCCGCCCGGAGCCGGCCCGGTGAGGATCGGCCTGGTCTGCCCCTACCAGTGGGACGTGCCCGGCGGCGTCCAGTACCACGTGCGGGACCTCGCGCAGACCCTGCGCGGGATGGGCCACGAGGTCGAGGTGCTGACCCCGGCCGAGCACGAGGACAACGTGCCCGACGAGCACGTCACCTGGGCCGGGCGGGCCAACCCGGTGCCCTACAACGGCTCGATGGCCAGCTGGCAGTTCGGCCCCGTCTCGGCCGGCCGGGTCCGGCGCTGGCTCCGGGACGGGCGCTTCGACGTCGTCCACGTGCACGAGCCGGCGCCGCCGTCGGTGTCGCTGCTGGTGTGCGTGCTGGCCCGCGGGCCGATCGTGGCGACCTACCACGCGGCGGCGACCCGGTCGCTGTTCCTCTCCGCCTGGGGCCCGGTGGTCCGGCCGTGGCTGGAGAAGATCTCCGGGCGGATCGCGGTCTCGGACTTCGCCCGCCGGCTGCAGGTCGAGCACCTCGGGGGGGACGCCGTCGTCATCCCCAACGGGGTGCACGTGGGCGCCTTCGCCGAGGGGCCGTCGCTGCCCGGGTACGCCCGGGGGAGCGGTGCCCCGACCGTGGGGTTCCTGGGCCGCTACGACGAGCCGCGCAAGGGCCTGCCGGTGCTGCTGGAGGCCATGCGCACCGTCGTCCGGGAGTGTCCGGGAGCCCGGCTGCTGGTCGCCGGCCGCGGGGACCCCGACGAGCTGCACGCGCTGCTGGGCCCCGACCTCGAGCCGTCGGTGACGCTGCTGGGCGAGCTGGCCGAGGCCGACAAGGCGGCGTTCCTGCGCTCGGTGGACGTGTACTGCGCACCCAACCTGATGGGCGAGAGCTTCGGCATCGTGCTGGTGGAGGCGATGGCCGCCGGTGCCCCCGTGGTCGCCGCGGACCTGGACGCCTTCGCCCGGGTGCTGGAGGACGGCACCGCCGGGGTGCTGGTCCGCCGCGGGGACGCCACCGCGCTGGCCCGGGAGCTCATCGCGCTGCTCGCCGACCCCGAGCGGCGGGCCGCGCTCGCCGCCGCCGGGCACCGCCGGGCCGCCGACTACGACTGGACGACGCTGGCCGGGCAGATCCTCGCCGTCTACGAGACGGTGGCCCCACCCGGGGCGGCCGTCGTCACCACCGAGGACGACGACGACCTGCCGGCGGCACCCCCGACGGACCGCTTCCTGCCGCGCTGGCTGCGGCGCAGCACCGAGGCCTGACCAGCGGGTCCGCCCGTGGGCCGGGCGGGCGGAGGTAGCGTCCTGACACGTGACGTCGACGAGCTGGACCCTGCTGCTCGTCGGCGTGGCGCTGGTCCTGCTGCTGGCCTGGGTCGGGTTCACCCTGACCCGGTTGCGCCGGCTGGACCGCCGGGTGCGCCGGGCGTGGGACGTGCTGGACGCCGCGCTGGCCCGGCGCTGCGAGCTCGTCGCCGGCATCGCGCGGGACCGGGCCCAGGAGCTGGGCGCAGACCCCACCGCCGCCCTGGCTGCCGCGGTCGCGGCCTGCCGCCGGCCCGCGGGCGGTGACCGGGAGGTCGCCGAGAACCGGCTGGGCCGGGTGCTGCGCGAGCTGCCGGGCGCCGTCCGCGCCCCGGAGCTCGACGACGCCGGGTGGCGGGTCGGGCTGGCCCGCCGCTTCTACAACGACGCCGTCCGGGACACCCGCGCGCTGCGGCGCCGGCCCGGGGTCCGGGTGCTGCGGCTGCACGCCGCCCGGCCGCTGCCCCGGTTCTTCGACATCGACGACGGCCTGGACGCCGTCGTGGGCACCGCGGGCCCGGCGGACCGGCACTGACACGTGCCTACGATGGGTGCCCACAACCCTCCTGACTTGAGGCCGCACCGTGTCTGAGCACGTCGAGAACAGCACCCCCGCCGGCACCGGCACCGACCGCGTCAAGCGCGGCATGGCCGAGCAGCTCAAGGGCGGCGTCATCATGGACGTCGTCGACGCCGCACAGGCCCGGATCGCCGAGGACGCCGGCGCCGTGGCCGTCATGGCCCTGGAGCGGGTGCCCGCCGACATCCGCGCGCAGGGCGGCATCGCCCGGATGAGCGACCCGGACATGATCGACGGCATCATCGCCGCGGTGTCCATCCCGGTGATGGCCAAGGCCCGGATCGGGCACTTCGTCGAGGCGCGCGTGCTGGAGAGCCTGGGCGTGGACTACATCGACGAGTCCGAGGTGCTGAGCCCGGCCGACGAGGCGCACCACATCGTCAAGAGCGACTTCACCGTGCCCTTCGTGTGCGGTGCCACCGACCTGGGCGAGGCGCTGCGGCGCATCTCCGAGGGCGCGGCGATGATCCGCTCCAAGGGCGAGGCCGGCACCGGCAACGTCGTCGAGGCCACCCGGCACATGCGCTCGATCCGCGCCGGCATCCGCCGGCTGTCGACCCTGGACGAGACCGAGCTGTACGTGGCGGCCAAGGAGCTGCGCGCCCCCCACGACCTGGTCCTCGAGGTCGCCCGCACCGGCAAGCTCCCGACCGTGCTGTTCACCGCCGGCGGCATCGCCACCCCCGCGGACGCGGCGATGATGATGCAGCTGGGCGCCGACGGTGTCTTCGTCGGCTCGGGCATCTTCAAGTCCGGCGACCCGGCGCAGCGCGCGGCCGCCATCGTGCAGGCCACGACCTTCCACGACGACCCGTCGGTCATCGCCAAGGTCAGCCGCGGGCTGGGCGAGGCCATGGTCGGCATCAACATCTCCACGCTCCCGGCCGACCAGCGGTTCGCCGACCGCGGCTGGTGAGCGCACCCCGCATCGGGGTCCTCGCGTTGCAGGGCGACGTCCGGGAGCACCGCGCCGTGCTCGAGGCGCAGGGCGCCCGGACGTCGCCCGTCCGGCGACCGGAGGAGCTCGAGGGCCTGGACGGCCTCGTGCTCCCGGGCGGTGAGTCCACGACCATCGCCAAGCTCGCCCACCGGTGGGGACTGCTGGAGCCGCTGCGCGCCGCCGTCCGCGGTGGGCTGCCGGCGTACGGCTCGTGCGCCGGGATGATCCTGCTCGCCGACCGGTTGCTGGACGCCCCGGAGGACCAGCAGACCATCGGCGGGCTCGACGTCACCGTGCGGCGCAACGCCTTCGGTCGGCAGGTCGACAGCTTCGAGTCCGAGGTCGACGTCGCCGGTGTCCCCGGCGGCCCGGTGCACGCGGTCTTCATCCGCGCGCCCTGGGTCGAGGAGGCCGGAGCGGGCGTGCAGGTCCTCGGCCGGGTCTGCGGTGGACCGGCCGACGGTAGGATCGTCGCGGTCCGCCAGGGCAGCGTCGTCGCCACCAGCTTCCACCCGGAGCTCACCGGTGACACCCGGCTGCACCGGCTCTTCGTCGAGCTGGTGCGCGCCGCCGCCTGAGCGGAGGAGACGTGTGGACGGCGCCGACGACGGCGCCACCAGGTGAGGAGCAGCGATGAGCGGCCATTCCAAGTGGGCGACGACCAAGCACAAGAAGGCTGGCATCGACGCCAAGCGGAGCAAGCTCTTCGCGAAGCTGATCAAGAACATCGAGGTCGCGGCGCGCACCGGCGGCGGTGACGTGCAGGGCAACCCGACGCTCTTCGACGCCGTCCAGCGCGCCAAGAAGTCCTCCGTCCCGATCGACAACATCAACCGGGCGGTCAAGCGTGGCGCGGGCCTGGAGGCCGGTGGCGTCGAGTACCAGGGCATCACCTACGAGGGCTACGCCGCCGGCGGTGTCGCGGTGCTCATCGAGTGCCTCACCGACAACAAGAACCGCTCGGCCATGGAGGTCCGCACCGCCATGACCCGCAACGGTGGTTCGATGGCCGACCCCGGCTCGGTGTCCTACATGTTCAGCCGCAAGGGCGTCGTGGTCGTGCCCTCGACCGGCACCAGCGAGGACGCCGTCATGGAGGCCGTGCTGGACGCCGGCGCCGAGGAGGTGCGCGACCTCGGGGACACCTTCGAGGTGGTCAGCGAGCCCACCGACCTGGTCGCCGTCCGCACGGCGCTGCAGGACGCCGGCATCGACTACGACTCCGCCGAGGCCGCCTTCGTGCCCAGCGTGCAGGTCGAGCTCGACGAGGACGCCGCGGGCAAGGTCTTCCGGCTCATCGACGCCCTCGAGGACTGCGACGACGTGCAGAACGTCTACGCCAACTACGACGTGTCCGACGACGTCATGGAGAAGATCGCCGCCGACGCCTGAGCGGCGCGCCGCGCCGCGCTGGGGGTCGGACCCGGTTAGCGTTCCTCGAACACCTGTTCGCAGACGGAGGGGCTCCCAGTGCGCGTGCTCGGCATCGACCCGGGGCTGACCCGGTGTGGCTGGGGCGTCGTCGACGGCCGGCCCGGGCAGCGGCCCACCGCCGTCGGGGTCGGGGTGGTGCGCAGTGACGCGGACCTGGCGATCGAGCTGCGGCTGCTGGAGCTGCACACCGCGGTGACGGCACTGGTCCGCGAGCACCAGCCCGACGTGGTCGCGATCGAGCGGGTCTTCCACCAGAACAACAAGGGCACCGCCACCGGCACCGCGCAGGCCGCGGGGGTGGCCGCACTGGCCGCCGCGCAGGCCAGCCGGCCGGTCGCCTGGCACACGCCCAGCGAGGTCAAGGCGGCGATCTCCGGCAACGGCCGGGCCGACAAGGAGCAGGTCACGATCATGGTCACCCGGGTGCTGGGCCTCACCGAGGCGCCCCGACCCGCCGATGCCGCCGACGCGCTGGCGCTGGCGGTCTGCCACGTCTGGCGCGGGCCGACCCAGGACCGGCTGCGGGTCGCCGCGCTGGCCTCGGGTGCCGGGGTCGGGCAGGTCGTGGAGAAGCTGTCCACCGCCCCCCGGCCCGCGGTCCGGCAGAGCCGCTGGCAGGGCATCGGCAGTGGTGGGGTGTACCGGTGATCGCCAGCGTCGCGGGCCGGGTCGCCGCCGTCTCCCCGGACGGTGCCGTGGTCGAGGTGGGCGGGATCGGGCTGGCCGTGCAGTGCACCCCCGGCACCATCGCCCGACTGCAGGTGGGGGAGGACGCCCGGCTGAGCACCAGCCTGGTCGTCCGGGAGGACTCCCTCACCCTCTACGGCTTCGCCGACGACGACGAGCGGCAGCTCTTCGAGCTGCTGCAGACCGCCAACGGCGTCGGCCCCCGACTGGCCCAGGCCGTGCTGGCCATCCACCCCCCGCGCGAGGTGCGCCGCGCCGTCACCACCGGGGACCTCAAGTCCCTGATGCAGGTGCCCGGCATCGGCAAGAAGGGCGCCGAGCGCCTGGTGCTGGAGCTGCGCGACCGGCTCGGGGTGGGGTCCGGGGACGTCAGCCTGGATGCCGCCACCGCCGCCGCGGGGGCCACCGGGCTGTCGGTGACCCCGGTGGCGCCGTGGCGTGACCAGCTGACCACGGCCCTGGTCGGGCTGGGCTGGAGCGTCCGGGAGGCCGACGGCGCGCTGGCCAAGCTGGCACCGGTCGCCGAGGAGCAGGTCGCCGACACCGGCAGCGTCGACGTCGCGGTCCTGCTCCGGCAGGCGTTGCGGATGCTGGGCCGGGCGTGACCGAGCCGACCTCGGACGCGAGCGCATGGGCCGGTGACGAGGAGCGCGTCGTCGAGTCCGCGCTGCGGCCGCACTCGCTGGCCGAGTTCGTCGGGCAGCCGAAGGTCGCCCGTCAGCTGGACCTGGTCCTGGAGGGTGCCAAGCGACGGGGGCGGCCACCGGACCACGTGCTGCTGTCCGGCCCGCCGGGGCTGGGGAAGACCTCGCTGGCGCTGATCATCGGCTCCGAGCTCGGCACCTCGGTCAAGATCACCTCCGGACCGGCGATCGAGCGCTCGGGCGACCTGGCGGCGATGCTGAGCAACCTCGCCGAGGGCGACGTGCTCTTCATCGACGAGATCCACCGGATCGCCCGCCCGGCCGAGGAACTGCTCTACATGGCGATGGAGGACTTCCGGGTCGACGTCGTCGTCGGCAAGGGGCCCGGTGCCACCGCGATCCCGCTGGAGATCGCGCCCTTCACCCTGGTCGGGGCCACCACCCGCGCCGGCCTGCTCACCGGGCCGCTGCGTGACCGCTTCGGCTTCGTCGGGCAGATGGAGTTCTACGACACCGCCGACCTGCAGAAGGTGCTGACCCGCTCGGCTGACCTGCTCGGCGTGCAGATCGACCCGGACGGCTCGGCGGAGATCGCCAGCCGGTCCCGGGGCACCCCTCGGATCGCCAACCGCCTGCTGCGCCGGGTGCGCGACTACGCCGAGGTCCGGGCCGACGGCCGGGTCACCGAGGCCGTGGCCCGGGCCGCGCTGGCGCTGTACGACGTCGACGAGCTGGGCCTGGACCGGCTGGACCGCGAGGTGTTGCACGCGCTGGTCGTGAAGTTCGGCGGCGGCCCCGTCGGGGTGGCCACGCTGGCCGTGTCCGTGGGGGAGGAGCCGCACACCGTCGAGGAGGTGTGCGAGCCCTTCCTGGTGCGCGCCGGGCTGCTGGCCCGCACCCCTCGGGGGCGGGTCGCCACCGAGGCCGCGTGGCGGCACCTGGACCTGCCGGTGCCGCAGGGTGTCTGGCTGACGGGTGGGGCCGGTGGGGGCGCGAACGACCCGCCGTCGGACCGCGCGTCGTCGCCCACGCTCTTCGACGCCTAGACTCGTCCGCGCTGGTGCGCAACCCGACGTGGGTTCTGCGCGCCCTGCGCCGGTCGCGCCCCCCGGGCGGACCGCACCCGACGTACCCGAGTGACTGCCACCGTGCGGTCACGATGACCGCGCGAACGTGGCGCGGTGGAGAGGCACGACAACCGTGGAGCAGTTCTTCCCGCTCATCCTGCTGGTGCTGGCCTTCGCACTGCTCATCGTGCTGCCGGCCCGCCAGCGCAAGAAGATGGCCGCCAACGCGCAGGCCCTGCAGGAGAAGCTGACCGTGGGCACCCCGGTCATGCTCACCAGCGGCCTGCACGGCACCGTCGCCGGTCTCGGAGAGGGCACCGTGGACGTCGAGATCGCCCCCGGCGTCGTCGCCACCTTCGCCCGCCCGGCGATCATGGAGGTCCGCACGCCCGACGGTGCGGTCCTCGACGCCGCCGCCGGCGAGGTCGTGCCCCCCACGGCCGAGCGTCAGGGCATCGTCGACGGCGACGGCGACCCCTCCGACCGCAACCGCTGAGGCGCCGCACCGTGGCCGCTCGCCAGCTCCCCGCCGCCCGCTACTTCGGGGCCTTCGTCCTGATCGTCGCGGTCATGTACGGGTTGATCTTCGCCACCGGCACCCAGCGCACCCCGCAGCTGGGTCTGGACCTCCGGGGCGGCACGACCGTCACGCTCACCGCCCAGGTGCCGGGCGGGGGGACCCCCAGCCGGGAGGACCTCGAGCTGGCACGGCAGATCATCGAGCAGCGGGTGAACGGCCTGGGTGTCGCCGAGGCCGAGGTGGTCACCGAGGGCGACTCCAACATCGTCATCTCGGTCCCCGGTGAGGACGGCGACCAGGCCCGCGAGCTCGGGCAGACCGCCCAGCTGCGGTTCCGCCCGGTGCTGCAGGGCCCCGAGCCCGCCGGCGTGACGCCGACGGAGGTCCCCGCGACCACCGACCCGGCGACCACCGACCCGGCGACCACCGACCCGGCCACGACGGACCCGGCCACCACGGACCCGGCCACGACGGACCCCGCGACGACGGAGCCGGCGGCGCCGACCTCGGGTGCTGCCCCGGACTCGTTCGCCCCCGACTTCTTCGCCCCCGAGACGACCGACCCGGCCGCACCGACGACGGACCCCGCCGTGACCGACCCGGCCGTGACCGACCCGGCCGCGACCGACCCGGCCGCGACCGACCCGGCCGCGACCGACCCGTCCACCGCGGTCCCCGAAGCCCCCGGCGCCGTCACCCAGGAGCAGGCCGCAGCCGAGTTCGCCACGCTGACCTGCGAGCCCGACGGGGTCGACCGCGAGGTCGACGCCGCCGACGACTTCGTCGCCGCGTGCTCGGAGGACGGCACCGCCAAGTACCTGCTCGGTCCGCAGATCATCTCCGGCACCGACATCGCCGACGCGAGCGCCGGCACCCAGCAGGCCACCGGCGAGTGGATCGTGCTGCTGGACTTCCGGGGCGAGGCCGCTGCCACCTGGGCCGCCTACACCGCCGCCAACACCGGCAGCGCCGTGGCGTTCACCCTCGACGGGAACGTCGTGTCCGCCCCGACCATCCAGGGCGCGATCAACGGCCAGACGACGATCACCGGTCAGTTCGACCAGGAGACCGCGACCACGCTGGCCAACCAGCTGAAGTACGGCGCGCTGCCGCTGACCTTCACCCAGGCCACCGCGCAGACCATCACCACCGAGCTGGGCGGTGAGCAGCTGCAAGCCGGGCTCATCGCCGGGGCCATCGGCGTCGCGCTGGTGTTCCTCTACGCGCTGCTCTACTACCGCGCCCTGGGTCTGGTGATGATCGCCAGCCTCGTGCTGTCCGCGGTCGTCGTCTACGCCAGCCTGGTGCTGCTGGGCCGGGAGATCGGGTTCACCCTGAGCCTGGCCGGCATCGCCGGGTTCATCGTCAGCATCGGCATCACCGCGGACTCCTTCGTCGTGTACTTCGAGCGGCTCAAGGACGAGATCCGCGAGGGCCGCACGCTGCGCAGCGCCGTCCCCCGGGCCTGGGTCCGGGCCCGCCGGACGATCCTGTCCGCCGACGCGGTCAGCTTCCTGGCCGCCGCGATCCTCTACGTCCTGGCCATCGGCGACGTGAAGGGCTTCGCGTTCACCCTGGGTCTGTCCACGGTGCTCGACCTGATCGTGGTCTTCCTCTTCACGCACCCGCTGATGGCGGTGCTGTCCCGGTTCCGGAGCTTCGGCAGCAGCCGCTTCTCCGGGCTCGGCGCCGTCGACGTCACCCGTCGTCCGGCTGCCGCGCCCCGACCGGGGCAGCGCCCCGGTCGCCTGGCCACCGCGGGCAGCGGCACGAGCACGGGCGCCACCGCGTCCGGCACCGACAGGAGCGACCGATGACCGGCACCCCCCGCGACGGCGACGACGCGACCGACCTGGGCCGCGACGCCGTCGTGCCGGACCCCGAGCGCACCCCCGGGTCTGCCACCTCGCCCCTGGACGACGCCGACGGCGACGGCCGGGACGACGCCACCGAGTCCGCCGAGGAGGTCCGGGCCGACGCGGCCGCGGACGCCGACGACGAGGCGCTCGCCGAGGCCGCCCTCCCGGCCGAGGGCGACACCCCGGAGGAGGTCGCGGCGGTGCGGGCGGCGCCGAGGAAGGCGTCCCTCGCGCACCGGTTGTACAACGGCGAGGTCGGTCTGGACGTCGTCGGGCGCAGCCGGTTCTGGTACAAGGTCACCGCCGTGGTCGTGCTGGTCTGTGTCGCCTCGATGGTGTTCCGGGGCTTCAACTTCGGCATCGACTTCGAGGGCGGCAACAGCTTCCGGGTGCCCGCCTCGACGTCCCAGCTGGCCGAGATCCGGGAGGCCGCCGAGGAGGCGGGCGCCGACGTCTCGACCGCGCAGGTGGTCGGTGGCAACACGGTGCTGCTGCGCACCGGGGCCCTGGACAACGCCGCCGAGGCCACCGTCGTGACGGCGATCGCCGACGCCGCCGGGGTCAGCGACTCCCAGGTGAGCCCGGAGTCGGTCAGCGCCGACTGGGGTCGGGACATCACCGACCAGGCGCTGATCGCGCTGCTGGTCTTCCTGGCCGCCGTCGTGCTCTTCCTGGCGATCCGGTTCCAGCCGAAGATGGCGGTCGGTGCGATGGCCGCCCTCGCCCACGACATCGTGCTGACCGCCGGCGTCTACTCCCTGGTCGGCTTCGAGGTCACCCCCTCCACCGTCATCGGGTTCCTCACCATCCTCGGGTTCAGCCTGTACGACACCGTCGTCGTCTTCGACAAGGTCGACGAGAACGTCAAGGACCTGGAGAAGGGCGCCCGGATGACCTGGGGCGAGGCGGCCAACCTCGCGGTCAACCAGACGCTCATGCGGTCGATCAACACCTCGGTCATCGCACTGCTGCCGGTGCTGGGCCTGCTGGTCGTCGGCGTCGGTCTGCTCGGCGTCGGCACGCTGCAGGACCTCGCGCTGGTGCTCACCGTCGGCCTGGCCGCCGGCACCTACAGCTCGATCTTCCTGGCCACGCCGGTGCTCGCCGACCTCAAGGAGCGCGAGCCCGGCGTCCAGGCCCTGCGCAAGCGGGTCCTGGCCCGGCGGGCCTCCGACGCCCGGCAGGCCGCCCAGGCCGGAGGCGCACCCGTCACCGCCGGGCCGGTCGCCAGTGCCCGCCGGTCCCGGCCGGCTGCCACCGGGGTCGCGGTGGCCGACCGGGAGGAGCTCCCGGCGCGGCCCGAGGCCGTCGAGCAGGTCGAGTCGCCGTCCTCGGTGACCCGCACGGTCGCCGCCCCCCGCCCGGGGGCCCGACCGGCCACCCGGCCGCAGGGCAAGAAGCGCCGGTGACCTCCCTGGACACCGCCGGTGAGCTGCCGCTCGACGAGCTCATCGCCTCCATCGCCGTCGACGTCCCGGACTTCCCCGAGCCCGGTGTCGTCTTCCGTGACCTGACCCCGGTCTTCGCCGACCCGCGGGCCTTCCGCCGGGTCGTCGACGCCCTGGCGCAGACCCCGGTCCAGGAGGACCCCCGCGCGGCCGCACTGGCCGACGGTGCCGGGGACGTCGGGTTCGACGTCGTCGTCGGGGTGGAGGCGCGCGGGTTCCTGCTGGCCGCCGCCGTCGCCCTGGACGCCGGCACCGGGGTGGTGCCCGTCCGCAAGGCGGGCAAGCTGCCGCGTGAGCGGGTGTCGGCCGACTACGTGCTGGAGTACGGCACGGCCACCCTGGAGCTGCACACCGACTCCATCCGGCCCGGCCAGCGGGTGCTGGTCGTGGACGACGTGCTGGCCACCGGCGGCACCCTGGAGGCGGCCATCTCGCTCGTCGAGCAGCTCGGTGGGGTGGTGACGGCGGTCAGCGTCGTCGTCGAGCTGCCGGTCCTCGGTGGCCGGGAGCGACTGCGCCCGCACACGGTGCACGCACTCTGGACCACCTGACGCCCAGCTCACCCTCCCGAGCGGGGCCGGCGTCCTGCTGCCTGGCTAGCATGGTGAGGGTCCCGTCCCGCCGGACCCGAGGAGTGACCCGTGGCCTCTGACGTCGTCGCCCCCAGCACCGGCACGGCCCCCGCGGGAGCCCCGGCCGTCGAGCCCATCGTGGCCGAGAAGGCCGAGCGGGCCGAGCGGGCCGCCCTGCCCGAGCGGCCCGCCGTCCAGCGCCCGGACCACACCCGGCCCGTCGAGGTGCCGGACGAGCCGCAGGGCACGCTGCTGGACACGGTGCCCCGTCGCCGGGTCCGGGACCGGTTGGCCCGCCGCATCGTCGCCGGCCAGCGCTCGACCGTGGTGCGCCCGGTCCTGGAGCCGCTGGCCTCGCTGCACCGGACCAGCCACCCCAAGGCCGACCTGGCCCTGCTGCAGCGCGCCTACGACGTGGCCGAGGAGGCCCACTCCAGCCAGAAGCGCAAGTCCGGGGACCCCTACATCACCCACCCGCTCGCCGTCGCCACGGTGCTGGCCGGGCTGGGGATGGACACCACCACGCTGGTCGCCGCGCTGCTGCACGACACCGTCGAGGACACCGGCGTCGGGCTGGACACCATCACCGCCGACTTCGGTCCCGAGGTCGCGCACCTCGTCGACGGGGTCACCAAGATCGACAAGGTCAGCTTCGGGGACGGCGCCCAGGCCGAGACGATCCGCAAGATGATCGTGGCGATGGCCCGCGACCCGCGGGTGCTGGTCATCAAGCTGGCCGACCGGCTGCACAACATGCGCACGCTGCGCTTCCTCCCGCCGGAGAAGCAGGAGAAGAAGGCGCGCGAGACGCTGGAGATCCTCGCCCCGCTGGCCCACCGGCTGGGCATGAACACCATCAAGTGGGAGCTCGAGGACCTCGCGTTCGCGACGCTCTACCCCAAGCGCTACGACGAGATCGTCCGGCTGGTCGCCGAGCGGGCGCCGTCCCGGGACACCTACCTGTCCGAGGTGACCTCGGCGGTCACCGAGCAGCTCAAGGGCGCCAAGGTCGAGGCCACCGTCACCGGCCGGCCCAAGCACTACTACTCGATCTACCAGAAGATGATCGTCCGCGGCCGGGACTTCACCGACATCTGGGACCTGGTCGGCATCCGCATCCTGGTCGACTCGGTGCGCGACGTGTACGCGGCGCTGGGCATCATGCACGCGCACTGGCAGCCGGTGCCCGGCCGCTTCAAGGACTTCGTGGCGATGCCGAAGTTCAACATGTACCAGTCGCTGCACACCACGGTGATCGGCCCGCAGGGCAAGCCCGTCGAGCTGCAGATCCGTACGCACGACATGCACCGCACCGCCGAGTACGGCATCGCGGCGCACTGGAAGTACAAGGAGAAGGCCAAGGGCGGCGCGGTCGCCCCGCCCAAGCCCGGGTCCTCCGGTGACGACATGCTGTGGCTGCGCCAGCTGCTGGACTGGCAGCGCGAGGCCCAGGAGCCCGGGGAGTTCCTGGAGACCCTGCGCTACGACCTGGGCCCGCAGGAGGTCTTCGTCTTCACGCCCAAGGGCGACGTCATCAGCCTGCCGGGCGAGGCCACCCCCGTCGACTTCGCCTTCGCCGTGCACACCGAGGTCGGCTACCGCTGCATCGGGGCCCGGGTGAACGGCTCGCTGGTCTCCCTGGACAGCAAGCTCGCCAACGGCGACGTCGTGGAGGTCTTCACCTCCCGCTCGCCCACGGCGGGCCCCAGCCGGGACTGGCTGGAGTTCGTCGGCTCCTCCCGCGCACGGACCAAGATCCGCCAGTGGTTCACCAAGGAGCGCCGCGAGGACGCCATCGAGGCCGGCAAGGACGCGCTCACCAAGGCGATGCGCAAGGCCGGGCTCCCGCTGCAGCGGCTGATGGGCGGGGAGGCGCTGGCCACCCTGGCCGCCGACCTGCACCACGCCGACGTCAGCGCGCTCTACGCCGCGGTGGGGGAGAACCAGGTCTCGGCCTCCTCGGTCGTGGAGAAGCTGCTGGTCGCCCTGGGCGGCTCGGAGGGTGCCACCGAGGACATCGCCGAGACCGCGATCCCGACCAAGCGCACCGTCGCCCGCACCGCCGGCGGCGACCCGGGTGTGCTCGTCGTCGGGATGACCGACGTGTGGGCCAAGCTCGCCAAGTGCTGCACCCCGGTCCCCGGGGACGACATCCTCGGGTTCGTCACCCGCGGGGGCGGCGTCAGCGTGCACCGCACCGACTGCACCAACGCCGAGGACCTCGAGCGCAAGCCCGAGCGCCTGGTCGAGGTCGAGTGGGCCTCGGCTCCGGGGTCGGTGTTCCTGGTCGCCATCCAGGTCGAGGCGCTGGACCGGCACCGGCTGCTGTCCGACGTCACCAAGGCCCTCGCCGACGAGCGGGTCAACATCCTGTCCGCCTCGGTGCAGACCAGCCGGGACCGGGTGGCGATCAGCCGGTTCACCTTCGAGCTGGCCGACCCGGCGCACCTGGGCGCGGTGCTGCAGACCGTGCGCAACGTGGACGGGGTCTTCGACGTCGAACGCGTCACCGCCTAGCCGTACACCCAGCCCGCACAGCGGGCTGACCTAACCTGCCCCGGTGACCGCCACCGTCGACCGCGCCGACGCACCACCGGCCCCACGGCGGTTCCGGCCGGCCTGGCGCACGCCCGACCCGCGTCGCCTGCGCGGCGTCGACGTGGCGCGGGGACTGGCCGTGCTGGGCATGTTCGGGGCACACCTGCTGACCACCGACGAGCTGGTGTGGACCGACCCCTCGACCTGGTCCGGGCTCGTGGACGGCCGCTCCTCGATCCTGTTCGCCACCCTGGCCGGGGTGTCGGTGGGGCTGCTCACCGGCCGGACCACACCGCCCGAGGGCGAGGCGCTGGTCCGCGCCCGGCTGGTGCTGCTCACCCGGGCGGCGCTGCTGCTGGCCCTGGGCGGGCTGGTGCAGCTGCTGGTCGTGCCGGTGGCGGTGATCCTGGAGTTCTACGCGGTCCTGGTCGTGCTGTGCATCCCGCTGCTGCGCTGGCGCGTGCGTTCCCTGCTGGCACTGGCGGCCGGCCTCGTGCTGGTGGTCAACCCGCTGTACCACCAGGTGCTGCTGCCCTGGGTGTACGCCGACACCGGCGGCGGGGGAGTGCTCGGTCAGCTGGGGTTCACCGGGGTCTACCCCGTCGCCACCTGGGCGGCGTTCGTGGCGACCGGCCTGGCCGTCGGCCGCAGCGACCTGACCACCGTCCGGGTCCGGGCCACGCTGGTCCTGGTGGGCTCGGCGCTGGCCGTCCTCGGGTACGGCGCAGCCGGCGTCGCGCAGGTGACCCCGGGCGCCGTCGACGAGCAGGCCGCGTTCGCCGAGGACCCCTCCTGGCGGGACCTGGTGCCCCCGGCCGACCAGCTGCTGCTCGCCCTGCCGCACAGCAACACCCCGGCCGAGACGATCGGCTCCGGTGGGTTCGCGCTGCTGGTCCTGGGGGTGTGCCTGCTGGTCGCCGACCGGCTGCGCTGGGTGCTGCTGCCGCTGGCCTGCGTCGGGTCCATGCCGCTGTCGGCCTACTGCGCGCACCTGGTCGGCATCGCCTGGCTCGGCGAGACGCTCTTCGACTCCACCGACGACGGCGTGGGGCTGTGGCTGCGCTTCGTCGTCACCACACTGGTGGTGTGCACCCTGTGGGCCCTCGTGCTGGGCCGGGGACCGCTGGAACGGCTGGTCGCCGCGGTCACCCGGCGCGCCGTCAGGGCGTGAAGGCCGGGTTCTCGCAGGTCGCGCCGAGCTCGGGCGTCGTGTCCGGGTTGAACGTGAGCAGCGTGGTGAACGCCTCGACCGCCGGGTCCGTGCCCGAACCCGCCTGCAGCTGGTGGTTCCAGGCCTGCAGCGAGACCGGCACGCCCAGGTCCGGGTACGGCGACAGCATCGTCCCGGGACGGCCCTCGACCAGCGCGGTGAGCGCCTCGACGTCGGCGTCGGTGGCCAGACCCGGGTCGTAGGCCACCCACACGGCCCCGTGCTCCAGCGAGTGCACGGCGTTCTCCGGCCGCAGCTCGGTGTCGTAGACGGTGCCGGTGCAGTCGGCCCAGCTGGCGTCGTGCGGACCGCCCACCGGCGGGGACTCCGCGTAGTCGACGTCGGTGGTGACGTGCTGCTGACCCGGGGCGTAGGAGGCGACCTCGGTGCCGGCCAGGGTCACCTCGACCCGTGGTGACGCAGTGCCCTGCACCGTCGCCGTGCAGCCGGCGAGGAGCAGGGCCAGACCCGCAGCCCCGCCGGCGCGCGCCGGCCTCACGCGGCCGGGGTGACCGAGGTGATCGTCACCGGGGTGGCCGGGGCGCCGTCGTCGCTGCCGTCGGCGGTGCCGGCGGCACCGACCTGGTCCAGCACGGCCAGTCCGGCCTCGTCGATGGTCCCGAAGACCGTGTAGTCCGGGGTCAGCTGGCTGTCGCCGTAGACCAGGAAGAACTGGCTGCCGTCGGTGCCCTGACCGCTGTTGGCCATCGCCAGGACGCCGCGGCCGTAGGTCTCGGTGCCGTCGACCGCGGTCGGGAAGGTGTAGCCCGGGCCGCCGGTGCCGGTGCCGCTGGCGTCACCGCACTGCAGGACCGACAGGCCGGCGCTGGTGGTCAGCCGGTGGCAGGGGGTCTCGTCGAAGTAGCCCTGCGAGGCCAGCGACACGAAGCTGGCGGTCGCGCAGGTCGCGGTGCCGGACTGGTCCAGGGTCACCGGGATGACACCGGCGCTGGTGGTGATGGTCTCGGAGACCGTGCCCTCGGTGGGGACGTCGCCGGTCGGGGCGTCGTTGGCGGTGCCCGAGCTGCCCTGCGCGTCGTAGGTGTAGGTGCACGGCAGGGCGGTGGTGGTCTGCCCGGCCCGCTCGGCACCGGGGCCCGGCGTGGGCAGCGCGGGGTCGCTGGGGGCGGCCGAGGTGCCGGCGCCACCGTCGGCGGTCGCGGTGTCGTCGTCCCCACCCAGGCCGGTGATCAGCAGCGCGGCCCCGACGACCACGAGCACGGCCAGCGCGGTGATCCCGATCAGCAGGTTGCGGCGGCGCTTCTGGGCCTGCTCGGCCCGTCGTTCCAGCTGACGCTGCAGGTGTCGCTGGGCGGCCTGACGGCGCTGCTTGTTGCTGGGCACGGGTACGCGGGCTCCTCGGTGCGGCTGCTCGGGGACGCACGTGTGAGCCGGTCCCCGCTGGTCGAGCGGTGAGTCTAGGTGGCGCACCTGGAGGCTCCCTGCAGGCCGGGCGGGGGAGTGCCGGGCCCCGCGTAGCCTGACCCGGTGCTCATCCGCTCGTTCCCCGCCGGCGCGTTCGGCACCAACTGCTACGCCGTGGCCTCCGGGCCGGGCGCCGAGTGCGTCGTCGTCGACCCCGGGATGGAGGCCGTCGAGCCGCTGGCCCGGATGCTCGCCGAGGAACGGCTCAAGCCCGTCGCCGTCGTGCTGACCCACGGCCACCTCGACCACACCGCCTCCGTGCTGCCGGTCTGCGAGGGCTACGACATCCCCGCCTACCTGCACCCCGCCGACTCCGGGATGCTCGCCGACCCGGCCCGCTGGCACGGCCCCGCGCTGGCCCCGCTGATCACCGGCGTGCGGCTGCCCGACCCGGCCGACGTGCTGTCCCTCGAGGACGGCGCGGTGCTCTCCCTGGCCGGCGTCGACCTCACCGTCCGGCACGCACCGGGCCACACCCAGGGCTCGGTCGTCTTCACCCTGGACCTGGACGACAGCCCCGGGCTGCTCGCCGGGGACGTGCTCTTCGCCGGCTCGGTCGGTCGCGTCGACCTGCCCGGGGGCTCCTGGGAGTCGATGCTCGGCTCGCTGCGCGACGTCGTGCTGCCCCTGGACGACGCGACCGTGGTGCTCCCCGGGCACGGCGGTGCCACGACGATCGGCCGGGAGCGGGCGACCAACCCCTACCTGGCCGAGGCCGCCGCCGCCCCCACGAAGGGCCGCGGGCTGTGAGCGACCTCGTCGCCCCCAAGGGCACCTTCGACGTCCTGCCCCCGGACTCCGCGCGGTTTCTGGCCGTCCGCGAGACGCTCACCGCGCCGCTGCGGCGGGCGGGCTACGGCTACGTGGAGACCCCGGTCTTCGAGGACACCGCCGTGTTCGCCCGCGGCGTGGGGGAGTCCACCGACGTCGTCAGCAAGGAGATGTACTCCTTCACCGACAAGGGCGGCCGGTCGCTGACCCTGCGCCCCGAGCTCACCGCCGGGCTGATGCGCGCGTTCATCGAGCACCGGCTGTACTCCGGGGCGCTGCCGGTGAAGCTGTGGAGCGTCGGCTCGGCGTTCCGCTACGAGCGCCCGCAGGCCGGTCGCTACCGGCACTTCACCCAGGTCGACGTCGAGGCCCTGGGCACCGACGACCCGGCCCTGGACGCCGAGGTCGTCGCCCTGGCCGACCAGGGCTACCGCGACCTCGGGCTCACCGACTACGAGCTGCAGCTGACCTCGCTGGGCGACGCCACCTGCCGCCCGCAGTACCGCGAGCTGCTGACCGCCTTCCTGGGCCGGCTGGACCTGGACGAGGACACCCGGCGCCGGGTGGAGATCAACCCGCTGCGCGTGCTGGACGACAAGCGGCCCGAGGTGCAGGCCCAGCTGGTCGACGCCCCGCTGATGGTGGACCACCTCTCCGACAGCACCCGCGCGCACTACGACGCCGTCCGCGAGCACCTCACCGACCTGGGCATCAGCTGGGTCGAGGCGCCCCGGCTGGTCCGCGGGCTGGACTACTACACGAAGACCACCTTCGAGTTCGTGCACGGCGGGCTGGGCTCGCAGTCGGGCATCGGCGGCGGCGGCCGGTACGACGGGCTGTCCGCGGCCCTCGGCGGCCCCGACGTCTCGGGCATCGGCTACGCCGTGGGCGTGGACCGCACGATCCTCGCGGTGCAGGCCGAGGGCCTGGACATCGCGGTCGCCCCCGGGGTGCAGGCCTTCGTCGTGCCGCTGGGCGCGGCCGCGAAGAAGCTGGCCGTCACCCTGGTCGGGCAGCTGCGCGCCGCGGGCGTCTCCGCCGACACCGTCTACGGCGACCGCGGGCTCAAGGGCGCCATGAAGGCCGCCGACCGGTCCGGGGCCGCCCAGGTCGTCGTCATCGGCGACCGGGACCTCGCCGAGGGCGTCGGCCAGCTCAAGACCATGGCCACCGGCGAGCAGGTGCCGGTGCCCCTCGCTGAGCTGGTCGAACGGGTGCGTGCGACGGTGGTGTCATGACTGCTCTCGAGACCCGCCCCCTCGGCCGTACCGGCGCCGACGTCTCCGTCGTCGGCCTGGGCACCTGGCAGCTCGGTGGCGACTGGGGCGACGTCAGCTCCGAGGGCGCCGCCGAGGTGCTCGACGCCGCCCTCGACGCCGGCGTCACCCTGCTGGACACCGCCGACGTCTACGGCGACGGCCGCTCCGAGGAGCGCATCCGGCAGGCGCTGGCCGTCCGGTCCGACCGTCCCTTCGTCGCCACCAAGGCCGGCCGCCGCGCCGACCCCTTCGAGGCCGCGACCTACACCCCCGAGAACCTGCGCGCCTGGGTGGACCGCTCCCGCCGCAACCTGGGCGTGGACACCCTGGACCTGGTCCAGCTGCACTGCCCGCCGCCGGCCGTCTACTCCGACCAGCGCGTCTACGACACCCTCGACGGGTTCGTCGCCGACGGCTCGATCGCCGCCTACGGCGTCTCGGTGGAGACCGTCGCCGAGGGCCTCACCGCGCTGCAGCACGAGGGCGTGCAGACCATCCAGGTCATCCTCAACGTCTTCCGGCGCAAGCCGCTGGAGGAGCTGCTGCCCGCCGCCCGCGCCGCGCAGGTCGGCATCCTGGCCCGGGTGCCGCTGGCCTCGGGCCTGCTGACCGGCAAGTACGACGAGTCGACGACGTTCGCCGCCGACGACCACCGCAACTTCAACCGCAACGGCGAGGCCTTCGACGTCGGCGAGACCTTCTCCGGCGTGCCCTACGACGTCGGCCTGGCCGCCGCCCGCGAGGTCGCCGCCATCGCCCCCGAGGGCACCACCACCGCGGCCTTCGCGCTGCGCTGGGTCATCGACCAGCCCGGCGTCACCGCCGTCATCCCCGGCGCCCGCAACGTCGAGCAGGTCCTCGGCAACGTCGCCGCCGCCTCGCTCGCCCCGCTGACCGAGGGCCAGCTCGCCGACCTCGAGCGGGTGTACGACGAGCGCGTCCGCGCCCACGTGCACGCCCGCTGGTAAGCCCCACCTCCTCTCGAAAGGCACTCCCGTGCTCCGCACCCACGACGCCGGCACCCTCAGGGCCGCCGACGCCGGCACCACCGTCACCCTCGCCGGCTGGATCGCCCGCCGCCGCGACCACGGCGGGGTGGTCTTCCTCGACGTCCGCGACGCCTCGGGCTACGCCCAGGTCGTCGTCCGCGAGGAGGAGGCGCACGCGCTGCGCAACGAGTACTGCGTGCTCGTCACCGGGCAGGTCCAGGCCCGCCCGGCCGGCAACGAGAACCCCGAGCTGCCCTCGGGCGAGATCGAGGTCGTGGCCTCCGCGCTGGAGGTGCTGTCGTCGTCCGCGCCACTGCCCTTCCCGATCGAGAGCGCCCAGGCCGCCGGGGACGACGTCCGGTACTCCTACCGTTACCTGGACCTGCGCCGGCAGGGCCCGGCCTCGGTCCTGCGGCTGCGCTCGGAGGTCAACCGGGTGGCCCGCGGCGTCATGGCGTCCCAGGGCTTCGTCGAGGTCGAGACCCCGTCGCTGACCCGGTCCACCCCCGAGGGCGCACGTGACTTCGTCGTCCCGGTCCGGCTGCAGCCCGGGTCCTGGTACGCGCTCCCGCAGTCCCCGCAGCTGTTCAAGCAGCTGCTGATGATCGGCGGGATGGAGCGCTACTACCAGATCGCCCGCTGCTTCCGGGACGAGGACTTCCGTGCCGACCGGCAGCCGGAGTTCACCCAGCTGGACTTCGAGATGAGCTTCGTCGACCGGGACGACGTCCTGGACGTCGCCTCCTCGGTGGTCACCGCGCTGTGGGCCGAGCTCGCCGACCACCAGGTCGGGGAGATCCCGCGGATGACCTACCGCGAGGCCATGGACCGCTTCGGCTCGGACAAGCCCGACCTGCGTTTCGGCCTGGAGCTCACCGAGCTGACCTCCTACTTCGCCGACACCCCGTTCCGGGTCTTCCAGTCGCCCTACGTCGGCGCCGTCGTCATGCCCGGTGGCGGCTCGCAGCCGCGCCGCACGTTCGACGCCTGGCAGGACTGGGCCCGCTCGCGCGGGGCCAAGGGCCTGGCCTACGTCACGGTGGGCGAGGACGGGTCGCTGGGCGGCCCGGTCACCAAGAACATCTCCGACGCCGAGCGTGCCGGCCTCGTCGAGGCCATCGGTGCGCAGCCGGGGGACTGCGTGTTCTTCGCCGCCGGTGCCCGCCGGACGTCCCAGGAGCTGCTGGGCGCCGCGCGCAACGAGATCGCCAAGCGGCTGGAGCTCATCACCCCGGGCTCCTGGTCGTTCCTCTTCGTCGTGGACTTCCCGATGTTCGAGGAGACCGAGGACGGTGGCTGGACGTTCATGCACCACCCGTTCACCTCGCCCACGCCCGAGTGGCGGGACCGGTTCGCCGAGGACAAGGGCGCGGCGTTGTCCGACGCCTACGACCTGGTGATCAACGGCAACGAGTGCATGTCCGGCTCGGTCCGCATCCACGACGCCGCCCTGCAGGAGCGGGTGTTCGAGACCCTCGGCATGTCCCGCGAGGAGGCCCGGGAGCGCTTCGGGTTCTTCCTGGAGGCCTTCGCCTACGGCCCGCCGCCGCACGCCGGTGCGGCGCTGGGCTGGGACCGGCTGACGGCGCTGCTGGCCGGTGTGGACTCGATCCGCGAGGTCATCGCCTTCCCCAAGACCGGGGCCGGCTACGACCCGCTGACCGGTGCCCCGACGCCGATCAGCGACGCCCAGCGGACCGAGGCCGGCATCGACTTCGTGCCCGAGCCCGAGCCCGCGCCCGCGCCCGAGGTCGCCCCTCCCGCCTGACGATGATCAACTCGACTGGGTAACGTGCGACACATGTTGCGTGCTCGCACCCTGCTCGGACCCGGCCCCTGCAACCCCTACCCGGAGGCCACGGTCGCCCTGGGGCAGCCGCTGCTGGGGCACCTCGACCCGCTCTTCCTGCAGGTGCTGGACGAGACCTCCGACCGGCTGCGCGAGGTCTTCGGCACCGCGAACCGGCGCACGCTGCCGCTGTCGGCCACCGGCTCGGCCGGCATGGAGGCCGCCTTCGTCAACACCCTGGGCCCCGGGGACGTCGCCGTCGTCGCGGTCAACGGGCTCTTCGGCCAGCGGATGGTCGAGGTCGCCTCCCGCACCGGCGCCGAGGTCGTGCCGGTCGAGCACGAGTGGGGCCAGCCGGTGGACGCCGACCGGGTGCTGTCCGCGCACCCCGCGCCCAAGGTGATCGCGGCCGTGCACGCGGAGACCTCCACCGGCGTGGAGTCCGACATGGCCGCGCTGGGCGCCGGCAAGGGCGACGCACTGCTGGTGGCCGACTGCGTGACCTCGCTCGGGGGCATCCCGGTGGCCCTGGACGAGTGGGGCGTGGACATCGCCTACTCCGGCTCGCAGAAGTGCCTGGGCGTCGCGCCCGGGCTGGCCCCGTTCACCATCAGCGACCGGGCCTGGGAGCGTCGGATCACCCGGCCGCAGTCCTGGTACCTGGACCTGGGCCTGCTCGGTGGCTACGCAGGTGAGGCCGGCGGCTCGGGTGGCCGTACCTACCACCACACTGCGCCCACCGGCATGGTCGTGTCACTGCACGCGGGCCTGGGCCGGGTGCTGGAGGAGGGCCTGCCCGCCGTCCACGCCCGCCACGCCGCCGCCGGCGGTGCGCTGCAGGCCGGCCTCGAGGCCATGGGCATGCGGTTGTTCGCCGCCGAGGGCCACCGGCTCCCCGAGCTCACCACGGTCTGGGTGCCCGAGGGCGTCGACTCGGCCGCGGTGCGCAAGCGGTTGCTCCAGGAGTACGACATCGAGATCGGCGGCGGCGTCGGCCAGTACGCCGCGAGCGTCTGGCGGATCGGGATGATGGGCCACAACGCCCGCCCCGACACCGTCGCCCTGGTCCTGGCCGCCCTCAGCGAGGTCCTCGCCTGACCCCCTGCCGCGGTTGATCATCGTCAGGTGGTCGTCGGACACGCCCTCGGAGGTGCGTCGGCACCACCACCTGACGATGATCGACCCGCCGGTGGGCGCCAGCCGCGGCTGCGGAAGGGGTGGCGGCAGCGGTCCACGACCGTGCTGCGACCGTGGCGGGCACCGGAGCGCAGCAGGAGCCAGCCGTCGGCGCCCATCAGGAAGGACCGGTCGACGTCCCGGTCGAACTGGGCGACCTCGGCGTGGTGGCGGCCCTCGTACTCACCGAGCACCCGCCACTCCGCCACTCCTCCCAGCCCCAGTCGGTGTGCGCGACGACGCGACCGGCGCGGTCGCACACCGGGACCTGCGCCCGGACCGGTGGCAGGTCGCTGTCGGCCAGCAACCACCGGGGCCGCGACTCCGGGCGGGACATCGCCCCCGGTCCACGCGCGGGGCCACCCACCGCGCCCGCGTGATGCCCCGGACCCGGTCGGCCCGCGCGAGCCGTCCGGCCGACGACGCGGGGACCAGCATCCCGGCGCGCCAGAGGGCGTCGCCGAGGGCGCAGAGGTCCTCGGGCAGAGGCAGCGGGGCGCAGTCCAGGAAGGTCTGCGCACCGCTGGTGACGCGCAGACCGCGGTGCAGGACGCCGGCCCCCGCCGGCGCCGTACCAGCTGCCAGCGCGCCCCGACCCTCGTGACCAGCGCCAGGTGGTCGTGGCGACACGCGTCCAGCAGCGTGCCGTGTGACCACCTGACGGTGATCGACTCGAGGGGTCAGGCGGTGGTGTCGAGGCGAGCGAGGTGTTCGCTGGTCAGCTGCACGTGGGTGGCGGCTGCCGAGTCCTGGATGCTGCGCGGCTTGCTGGCGCCCGGGATGGGGATGACGACGTCGGCCTGGGCCAGGTGCCAGGCCAGGGTGACCTGGTAGACCGACACGCCCAGCTCGTCGGCGACCGCGGCGAACTCGGCGGCGGTGGTGGCCAGCGAGCCGGCGTCGCCCATGCCGCCGAAGGGGCTCCACGGGAACCACGCGATGCCGTTCGCCGCGCAGTGGGCGAGTTCGCCGGCGGAGGACCGGAAGCCGGGGGAGAACTGGTTCTGCACGCTGACGAAGGCGTCGCCGCAGATGGCGCGGGCCTCGTCGATCTGGCCGATGTCGGCGTTGGACACCCCGACCATCCGCACCTTGCCGGCGTCGTAGAGGTCCTTGAGCGCGCCCATCGAGTCCGCCCACGGCGTCTCCGGGTCCGGCCGGTGGAACTGGTAGAGGCCGATGGCGTCCACGCCCAGGGCCTGCAGCGAGGCGTCGCACGCCCGCCTGAGGTGCTCCGGGGAGCCGTCGAGGCCCCACTCGCCGCCGCCGGGCCGGGTGTGCCCGCCCTTGGTGGCGATGAGGACGTCGTCCCCACCGGCGTAGGAGCGGACCGCCGCGGCGACCGTGCGCTCGTTGTGGCCCACCTCGGTGTCGTCCAAGCAGTAGGCGTCCGCGGTGTCGATGAGGGTGACGCCGGCGTCCAGGGCCGCGTGCACGACGGCCTCGGCCGCCTCCGGTGAGGGGCGCTGGGAGGTGATGGACAGGGGCATGGCGCCCAGGCCGATGGCCGACACGGTGACCCGGCCGACGACGTCGTTGCCGATGCTGCGGTGCTGCACGAGGGGGTCCTCTCGGTTCTGGAGATGCGTCGGGTGTGTCTGCCCACGCAGGTAGCGTCGAACCGTGAGCACGCTGTTCGACCCCGAACCCGAGGAGCGGTCCACCGCCGTGGACCCCGGGGCGCCGCTCGCGGTCCGGATGCGTCCGCGCGGGCTGGACGAGGTCGTCGGGCAGAAGCACCTGCTGGGTCCCCGGGCCCCGCTGCGCCGGCTGGTCGAGGCCGACGAGCCGATGTCACTGGTCCTCTACGGCCCGCCCGGCACCGGCAAGACGACGCTCGCGCACGTGATCTCGCTGGCGACCAAGCGCTCCTTCGTGCAGCTGTCGGCCCTGGACGCGGGGGTCAAGGAGGTCCGCGCGGTCATCGCCGCGGCCAAGCGCGAGCTGGTGCACGGCAACCGGCGCACGGTGCTCTTCATCGACGAGGTCCACCGCTTCTCCAAGACCCAGCAGGACTCGCTGCTGTCGGCGGTGGAGGACCGGATCGTCAGCCTGATCGCGGCCACCACGGAGAACCCGTTCTTCTCGGTGGTCAGCCCGCTGCTGTCCCGCTCGCTGGTGCTGGCCCTGCAGTCGCTGTCCGACGCGGACGTCCGCGAGGTGCTGCACCGGGCGATCGCCTCCGACCGGGGCCTGGACGGCGCCGTCACCCTCACCGACGAGGCCGAGGAGCACCTGCTCCGGGTCGCCGGGGGCGATGCCCGCAAGGCCCTCACCGCGTTGGAGTCCGGCGCCGGTGCCGCCATGGCCGTCTCGGGGCGAGCCGGGACGGCGACCCTGGACCTCGCGACCCTGGAGACCGCCGTCGCGCAGGCCGCGGTGCGCTACGACCGGCAGGGCGACCAGCACTACGACGTGGCCAGCGCGCTGATCAAGAGCGTCCGGGGTTCCGACGTCGACGCCGCGCTGCACTACCTGGCCCGGATGGTGGAGGCGGGGGAGGACCCCCGGTTCATCGCCCGTCGGCTGGTGATCAGCGCCAGCGAGGACATCGGCATGGCCGACCCCTCCGCGCTGCAGGTCGCGGTGGCCGCCGCCGACGCGGTGGCCTTCATCGGGATGCCCGAGGGCCACTTCGCCCTCGCCCAGGCCACCGTCCACCTGGCGACGGCGCCGAAGTCCAACGCGCTCACCGTGGCCATCGGGGAGTCCGTGGGCGACGTCCGGGCGGGGCTGGCTGGGCCGGTGCCCCCGGGGCTGCGGGACGCGCACTACGCCGGGGCGAAGAAGCTCGGGCACGGCGCGACCTACAGCTACCCGCACGACCACCCCGACGGCGTGCTGGCCCAGCAGTACCCGCCGGACGCGCTGGTGGGGCGGGACTACTACCGCCCGACCGGCCGCGGGGCCGAGGCCGGCATCGGCGCGCGGCTGGCGCGGCTGCGCGCGATCGTCCGCCGTCCCCGCTGAACCGCGCACACTCTGTCGCACCCCGCGGTTAGGGTGACCCGAGCCTGGAGCAACCCGGGCGGCAGTCAGAGATCCACGACCAGGGGAGTCCACGCGTGTCCGCAGGAGAGATCGCCGGGCTCATCGCCGCCGGCGCGTTGGTGGTGTTGGTGCTGCTGCTCAGCGTGCCCGTGCTCAAGCTCGGGCGGACGCTCGACGAGACCACGCTGACCATCCGCCAGGTCCGTGAGCAGAGCCAGCCCATCCTGAGCCAGGCCTCGACGACGGTCACCCACGTCAACGCCAACCTCGAGCGCGTCGACGACATCACCGGCAACGCCGCGAACGTCTCCTCCAACGTGGCCGCGCTGACCAGCGTCTTCGCCGCCACCCTCGGCAGCCCGCTGATCAAGGCCGCCGCCTTCAGCTACGGCGTCCGCAGCGCGGTGACCAAGAAGCGCGAGGGCCAGGCCGCCGCCACCGCCCAGCGCAGCGCCAAGGACCAGCGCCGTGCCGCCCGCGCCGGCCGGCGGGCCGGCTGATGCGCCGGCTGTTCTGGCTGACCATGGGCATCACCATCGGGGTGCTCGTCGTCCGCAAGATGAGCCAGGCCGCGGAGAAGCTCACGCCGCAGTCGATCGCCGGTCAGCTGGCCGACGGCCTGCGCGACCTGGGCGACGCCATCGCCGACTTCGGCGCCGACGTGCGCGCGGCGGCCGCCTCGCGTGAGGACGAACTGCGCTCGGGCACCGGGCTGGACGCCCCGCTGCCCACCCGCGACGAGGCCAGCGCCGGCGGTCAGGCGGCCCTCGCCGCCCGTCGCGGCGCCCACTCCGCCGACTCCTGACCCGTCACACCCCGGCTCCCCGCGCACGTCCGGGGCGCCACCCCTCGAGAACGAGCTGAGATGCAGACCGCCGAGATCCGCCGCCGTTTCCTGGAGCACTTCGAGAAGCGCGGGCACACCGTGGTCCCCAGCGCCTCGCTGGTGTCCCCGGACCCCTCCCTGCTGTTCACCGTGGCCGGGATGGTGCCCTTCATCCCGTACCTGACCGGGCGGGAGCCGGCGCCGTACCCGCGCGCCACGAGCGTGCAGAAGTGCGTGCGGACCCTCGACATCGAGGAGGTCGGCAAGACCACCCGGCACGGCACGTTCTTCCAGATGAACGGCAACTTCTCCTTCGGCGACTACTTCAAGGACGGCGCCATCGAGGCGGCGTGGGCGCTGATCACCGGGTCCACCGACGACGGCGGTCTCGGCTTCGACCCCGAGCGCATCTGGGTGACCGTCTACCTCGACGACGACGAGGCCGCGCAGGCGTGGGCCCGGATCGCCGGGCTGCCCGCCGAGCGCATCCAGCGGCTGGGCAAGGACAGCAACTACTGGTCCACCGGTGCTGCGGGCCCGGCCGGCCCCTGCTCGGAGATCTTCTTCGACCGGGGCCCCGAGCACGGCCCGGACGGCGGTCCGCTGGTCGACGAGGGCGGGGACCGGTTCGTCGAGATCTGGAACCTGGTCTTCATGCAGTTCGAGCGGGGGGACGGCGAGGGCAAGGACTTCCCGATTCTCGGCGACCTGCCGAAGAAGGCCATCGACACCGGCATGGGCATGGAGCGCGTCGCGTTCCTGCTGCAGGGCGTCGAGAACATGTACGAGATCGACGAGGTCGCCCCGGTGCTGCACCGCGCCGCTGCGCTCGCCGGCGTCACCTACGGCGCCGACCACGACACCGACGTCCGCCTGCGCGTGGTCGCCGACCACGTCCGCTCCGGCCTGATGATCATCGGCGACGGCGTCACCCCCGCCAACGAGGGCCGCGGCTACGTGCTGCGCCGGCTGCTGCGCCGCGCCGTCCGCTCGATGCGCCTGCTCGGCGTCGAGGACGCCGTGCTGCCCACCCTGCTGCCGGTGAGCCGGGACGCGATGAGCCCCAGCTACCCCGGTCTGGCGACCGACTTCGACCGGATCTCCTCGGTGGCCTACGCCGAGGAGGAGGCGTTCCGGCGCACCCTGGTCGCCGGCACCACCCTCCTGGAGACCGCGGTCGTGTCGGCCAAGCAGTCCGGGGCCACCCAGCTGTCGGGGCAGCAGGCGTTCAGCCTGCACGACACCTACGGCTTCCCGATCGACCTGACCCTGGAGATGGCCGCCGAGCAGGGCGTCACCGTCGACGAGGCCGGCTTCCGGGCGCTGATGACCGAGCAGCGCGACCGCGCGCGGGCCGATGCCCGGTCCAAGCGCAGCGGTGGCGCCGACGTCTCGGCCTACCAGGAGCTGCTCGGTGTCCACGGCCCCACCGACTGGCGGGCCTACGACACCCTGCGCACGGACTCCCGGGTGCTCGCGCTGGTCGGTGACAGCCCCGTCGTCGGCCCCGGTGAGCTGACCCGCCTGGTGCTGGACACCACCCCCTTCTACGCCGAGTCCGGTGGCCAGGTCGCCGACGCCGGCCACCTGGTCTGGGACGGCGGTCGCGCCGAGGTCGTCGACGTGCAGCGCCCGGTCAAGGGGCTGGTGGCCCACCAGGTGCGGGTGCTGGAGGGCGAGCTGCGCGACGGCGTCGAGCTGACCGCCGAGGTCGACCTGGAGTGGCGCCGGTCGGCCTGCCAGGCGCACTCGGGCACCCACGTGGTGCACGCGGCGCTGCGCCGGGTGCTGGGCCCGCAGGCACTGCAGGCCGGGTCCTACAACCGGCCCGGGTACCTCCGGCTGGACTTCGCCTGGCAGGGCGCCCTGTCGGCGCAGCAGCGCACCGACATCGAGGAGGTCGCCAACGCGGCCGTCCGCGAGGACCAGGCCGTCCGGGCACTGTGGATGACGCTGCCCGAGGCCCGCGAGTTCGGTGCCCTGGCGCTGTTCGGGGAGACCTACGGCGAGCAGGTCCGCGTGGTGGAGATCGGCGGTGAGTGGTCGCGGGAGCTGTGCGGTGGCACCCACGTGCGCGGGAGCGCCCAGATCGGCCCGCTGGCGCTGACCGCGGAGAGCTCCGTGGGGTCCGGTTCGCGGCGGGTCGAGGCCGTCGTCGGTCTGGAGGCCTTCCGCTACCTGGCTCGCGAGCGGGACCTGGTCCGTCAGCTCGCCGACCTGCTCAAGGCCCCGCAGGACGGGCTCGTCGACCGGGTCACGGGCATGCTGGCCCGCCAGCGCGACGCCGAGAAGGAGCTGGCCGAGCTGCGTGGGCAGCAGACGCTGGCCGCCGCCGGTGACCTGGCGGGTTCGGCCCGCGACGTCTTCGGCGTCCGGGTGGTCACCGCCTCGCCCGCCGGCCTGTCCGGTGGGGACCTGCGCAACCTGGCCCTCGACGTGCGTGGCCGGTTGGGCAACGACACGCCGGCCGCGGTCGTGCTGGCCTCCGACGCCGGCGGCAAGGTCGCCCTCGTGGCCGCGGTGAACCCGGTGGCACAGGAGTGGGGCCTGTCGGCGAGTGACCTGCTCAAGGCCGCGGCGGCGCCGGTCGGCGGCCGCGGCGGCGGCAAGCCCGACGTCGCCCAGGGCGGCGGCACCGACCCGGCCGGCATCCCGGCGGCGCTGGCGGCCGTGGAGCACGCGGTCGGCGCGGCGGTCACCACTGCCTGAGGTGGGCGTGGAGACCGGGGCTCCGGGGGAGTTCGTGCCGGGCCGGCGGATCGGCGTCGACGTGGGCACGGTCCGGGTCGGCGTCGCGATGTCGGATGCGACCGGGTTCCTGGCCAGTCCGCTGGAGACGCTGCGGAGGGCGCGGGACCAGAGCGACCTGGACCGGCTGGCCGCCCTCGTGACGGAACACGAGGTGACGGAGGTGGTGGTGGGGGACCCGAGGCACCTCTCCGGTGCGTCAGGGGCCTCTGCCGCCGACGCACGCGCCTACGCTGGTTCACTGGCCGCGCGCATCGGGGACGTCCCGGTGCGCCTCGTCGACGAAAGGCTCTCCACCGTGACCGCAGCCAGCGACCTGCGCGCGCGCGGCATCGACGCCCGCCGTCAGCGCTCGGTGATCGACCAGGCCGCCGCCGTGGTGATCCTGCAGAGCCACCTGGATCGCGTCCGCTCCGGCGGTCGCCCCGCATGAGCGACCCCACGGACGGCTCCCGTCGCGGTGGCCGGCACTCCGGCGAGGGCGGTGGCCGGTCGGCCGCGGACTTCCTCGCCAGCTGGCACACCGGCGAGTTCGCCGCGGTGACCGACGAGCCCACCGGCCCGGTCACCGACGGCCCACGCCGTGCCCGTCGCCGCGCCGAGGAGGAGGCGGCCGCCCCGGACGCGGGCACCTCCCAGGACCCCGCTCCCCGGGCGCGGCCCAGCACGCCGGTCCCGGCCCGGCCCACCAGCCGGCCGCTGGACCCCGCCGACGAGGAGGCGACCCGGCGCACCCCGCTGGTCGCGCCCGAGACCACCGAGATGCCGGCCCGACCGGGCCCGGTCCGCCCGGGGCCCGCACGGCCGCCGGCGTCTGCGCTGTCGGGGCTGATCCTGGGCAACACCGGCCGCAACCCCCGCGTGGAGCCCGCGACCGGCCCCGCCAGGAGCCACGCGGCACCCGTCCCGCCCCCGGCGGCGCCTGTGACCGGTGCCGACGGGGACGACGACGGGGACGACGAGCCCACCGACCGGCACGCCCGGGTGCGCGACGACGCGCCCGGACCGGACCTCTTCGACCAGGAGGACGTCGCCGACCCGCGCGAGACCGGCCGCCGACGAGCAGCCCGGCACCCGGCACACGACGACCACCAGGACCACCAGGACCACCAGGACCACGCAGACCGCGACGCCGGCCGCCTCCCCGACGACGACGACCGCCGCGACGACGACCGCCGCGACGACGATTACACCGGCACCACCGCACCCGTCTGGGACGAGACCGGGGGCCTGGAGGTCATCGGCGCCGAGGTCGAGGAGGACCGCGGGCGCCGCGGCCGCCGTGCCCGGGGCGCCCGGCCGGCCCGCAAGCGCAAGGCCCGCCGCCCGATCACGATCGTGCTCTCGCTGCTGGTCCTCGTCGGGCTGGTCGCCGGGATCGTCGTCGGCGGCCAGTGGCTGCTCGGCAAGGTCAACCCCACGGCCGAGGACTACACCGGCCAGGGCACCGGTGACGTGCAGGTCCGGGTGCTGACCGGGGACTCGCTCACCGCGATCGGCCGCTCGCTGGTCGAGGCCGACGTCATCGCCTCCACCGGCCCGTTCGTGGACGCGGCGTCGGCGAACCCGGCCGCCACCGGCATCCAGCCCGGCGTCTACGGCATGCGGCTGCAGATGAGCGGGCAGGCCGCGCTGGACCGGCTGCTGGACCCCGCCGCCCGTCTGCTGTCCCGGGTGACGGTCCCGGAGGGGTACACGGTCACCCAGACGCTGCAGCGGCTCTCCGACGCCACCCAGGTGCCGTTGGCCGAGCTGCAGGCCGCCGCTGCGGACACCACCCAGCTGGGCCTGCCGGCCTGGTCGAACGGCCAGCTGGAGGGCTTCCTCTACCCGCTGACCTACGACTTCGAGCCCGAGACGACCGCGGTGCAGATGCTGCAGGCGATGGTCGCCCAGTTCGACCAGGTGGCCACCGACAGCCAGTTGGAGGCCCGGGCCGCTGCGGCCGGCCGGACGCCGTACGAGGTGCTGACCGTGGCCTCGATGGTGCAGTCGGAGACCCAGCAGGACGCCGAGCGGGTCGACGTGGCACAGGTGGTCTACAACCGGCTGGCCGCCGGCACCACCCTGGGGATCGACGCCACGCTCGCCTACGGGCTGGACAAGAGCGGCAACGACCTCACCGTCGCCGACCTCGCCTCGGACAACCCGTACAACACCCGCATCCTGCCCGGCCTGCCCCCGACGCCGATCAGCTCGCCGGGCGAGCTCAGCCTGGAGGCTGCGCTGGCCCCCAGCACCGGGGACCTCGAGTACTACGTGCTGGCCGACTCCGAGGGCAACCACTTCTTCACCTCCGACTACCAGGAGTTCCTGGCCGCACGGGACCGCTGCGCGGCCGCCGGCCTGGGCTGCGGCGCCGGGTGAGGCGGGCCGCCGTCCTCGGTCGGCCGGTCGGCCACTCGCTGTCCCCGGTGCTCCACCGGGCCGCCTACGCCGAGCTGGGCCTCACCGACTGGACCTACGAGGCCCTCGACATCGGGGCCGAGGACCTGCCGGTGCTGCTGGCCGGGCTCGACGAGGAGTGGCAGGGCTTCTCGGTGACCATGCCGTGCAAGCAGGCCGCCGTCGCCGTGGCCGACGACGTCGACGCCCTGCCCCGCTTGCTCGGTGCGGCCAACACCCTCGTCCGCACCCCCACCGGGTGGCGCGCGGAGAACACCGACGTCACCGGCGTGGGGATGGCGCTCCAGCTGGGCGGGGTCGAGTCGGTGGAGCACGCCGCGATCCTGGGCGCCGGCGGCACCGCCAGCGCCGCCGCGGTGGCCCTGGCCAGCCTGGGTGCCCAGACGGTGGACGTCGTCGTCCGGGACCCCGAGCGGGCCGCCGGCGTCGTCGCGGTGCTCGACGCCCTGGAGGTCACCGCCCGGGTCGCCACCTTCGCCGACACCCCCGAGGTCGCCGCCCCCGTGGTGGTGAGCACCGTCCCCGCCGACGGGCAGACGACGGTCGCCGGCCTGCACTGGCAGCCGGGCCAGACCGTCCTGGACGTGCTCTACGCCGGCTGGCCGACGCCACTGGCCCAGGCCGTCGAGGCCGCCGGGGGCCGGACGGTGCACGGCATCGAGGTGCTGTTCTGGCAGGCCACCGTGCAGGTCGAGCTGATCACCGGGCACCCGGCGCCGATCGCGGCCATGCGGGCCGCGCTCGACGCGAGTCTGCGGCCCTGACCGCACTGACGGCCGGCGCCGCCCTGCTGGGTGCGGTGCTGGGTCCGTGGCTGGCCGGCGTCACCGTCCGTCTGGTGGCCGGGTACCGGGTCGCCGGGCGCCCGGGCTCCGTCGCGGCCCCCGGGGTCCGCACGCGCCGGACCGCCTCTGCCCGGGCGTCCGTGTCCACGGCGCTCGTGACCGCGGGGCTCTTCGCGGGTGCGGCGCTGCTGACCGGACCCCGGCCGGTCCTGGTCGGCCTGGTGTGGGTCGCCGGGTCGGCCGTCGTGCTGGCCGGCGCCGACACCGCCGTGCACCGGTTGCCCGACGTGGTCGTGCTCCCGGCCCTGGGGGTGCTCGCGGCGGCCGTGGTCGTCGACGCGGTCGCCGTGGGCACGGCACAGCCGGCCCTGGACGGGCTGTGGTGCGCCCTGGTCGCGTTCGGCGTCGCCGCGCTGCTCCGGCTGCTCCGCCCGGACGCGCTGGGCTTCGGCGACGTCAAGCTGCTGGCGGTGCTCGGGCTCGCGCTGGGCTGGCGCGGTGGGGGCGCCCTGCTGGTGACCGGCGTCTTCCTCGGGATGCTGGCGGGGGCGCTCGGCGCGCTGGTGCTGGTGGCCCTGCGCCGCGCCGGGTGGCGCTCCGCGGTGCCCTTCGGGCCGCCGCTGCTGGTCGGCACGGCGGCGGCGTTCGCCCTGGCCGGACCTCTCTGAGCAGGTCCGTCGTACCCGGCTGGCACACTCACCCCCATGTTGCGCTGGCTGACCGCCGGTGAGTCGCACGGTCCTCAGCTCACCGCCATCCTCGAGGGACTCCCGGCCGGGGTGGAGATCACCTCCGCCGACCTGGACCACCAGCTCGCCCGCCGCCGACTGGGCCACGGCCGCGGCGCGCGCATGAGCTTCGAGACCGATGAGGTCTCGCTCACCGGGGGCGTCCGGCACGGGCGCACCCAGGGCGGCCCGATCGCCGTCCAGGTGGGCAACGTCGAGTGGCCCAAGTGGCAGACGGTCATGTCGGCCGACCCGGTGGACGCCGAGGTGCTGGCCGGTCAGGCCCGCAACGCCCCGCTCACCCGGCCCCGGCCGGGGCACGCCGACCTGGCCGGCATGCAGAAGTACGGCTTCGACGACGCCCGCCCCGTCCTGGAGCGGGCCAGCGCCCGGGAGACCGCGGCGCGGGTCGCCCTGGGCACCGTGGCGCGCGCGTTCCTGCAGCAGGTCCTCGACGTCCGCGTGGTCAGCCACGTGGTCGGCATCGGTGCGGTGTCGGTGCCCGACGGCGTGCTGCCCGGTCCCGACGACAACGACGCCCTGGACGCCGACCCGGTTCGCTGCGCGCACCCGGCGACCTCGGCGGAGATGACCGCCGAGATCGACGACGTCCGGAAGAACGGGGACACCGTCGGCGGCGTCATCGAGGTCGTCGTGCACGGCCTGCCGCCGGGCCTGGGCAGCCACGTGCACTGGGACCGCCGGCTGGACTCCCGGCTGGCCGGCGCCCTGATGGGCGTCCAGTCGGTCAAGGCCGTCGAGGTCGGGGACGGCCTGGAGACCGCGCGCCGCCGCGGCTCGGTCGCCCACGACGAGATCGAGGTGACCGGCGCCGGCGAGGTCCGCCGTCGCACCGACCGCGCCGGGGGCATCGAGGGCGGGATGACCAACGGCGAGGTGCTGCGGGTCCGGGCCGCCATGAAGCCGATCAGCACGGTGCCGCGCGCCCTGGACACCGTGGACACCGCCACCGGTGAGGCCGCGGTGGCGATCAACCAGCGCAGCGACGCCTGCGCGGTGCCCCGCGGCTCGGTCGTGATGGAGGCGATGGTCGCCCTGGTGCTGGCCGACGCGGTGCTGGAGAAGTTCGGTGGGGACTCGGTGCCCGAGACCCGCCGCAACGTGGCCGGCTACCTCGACGGGCTGGCCTGGCGGTGACGGCCCCCGAGGGGGCGGTCGCCCTGGTGGTCCTCGTCGGCCCGCCCGCCTCGGGCAAGACCACCGTCGGGACGGCGCTGGCCGCCGAGTTGGGGACGTCCTTCCGGGACACCGACCACGACGTGGAGGCCGAGGCCGGCACGTCGGTCGCCGACCTGTTCGTCACCGAGGGCGAGGCACACTTCCGGGCCCTGGAGGAGCGCGCCGTCGCCCGCGCGCTCGCCGAGCACAGCGGGGTCCTGGCCCTCGGCGGGGGTGCCGTCACCAGCGCGCACACCCGCGCTCTGCTGGTCGCCCACGGCGCGGCCGGGGGCACCGTCGTGTGGCTCGACGTCGACCTCGCCTCGGCCGCCAAGCGGGTCGGCCTCTCCCGGGACCGGCCGATCCTCGGGGTCAACCCGCGGCAGATGCTGCGGCAGATGCTGGAGACCCGGGCGCCGCTCTACGGCGAGGTGTCCACGCTGCACCTGCAGACCGGCAGCCGCCCGGTCCGCGACGTGCTGGCCGACGTGCTGGCCGTGCTGCCGGCCGTGGGCAGCCCCCGGTGACCGGCCTCCAGCGGGTCACCGTCGCCGGGGACGCGCCCTACGACGTGGTCATCGGCGCCGGGGCGGTCCGTGAGCTGCCGCTGCTCACCGGCACCGTGCTCGCCGGCGCCACCCGGGCGGCCGTGGTGCACACCGCGTCGCTGGCCGCACTCGCCGGTGCCGTGGTCGAGGTGCTGCAGACCGCCGGGCTCGCCGCGGAGGCGCTCGTCGTCCCCGACGGGGAGCAGGCCAAGACCGCCGAGGTCGCCGCCGGGCTCTGGGGCGAGCTGGGCCGCCTCGGGCTGACCCGCAGCGACGTCGTCGTCGGCGTCGGTGGGGGAGCGGTCACCGACCTGGCCGGGTTCGTCGCGGCCACCTGGCTGCGCGGTGTGCGCGTCGTACAGGTGCCGACCAGCCTGCTGGGCATGGTCGATGCCGCGGTGGGCGGCAAGACCGGCATCAACACCGCCGCCGGCAAGAACCTGGTCGGTGCCTTCCACCCCCCGGTCGCCGTGCTCGTGGACACCGACTCCCTCGCCGGCCTGCCCGACGCGGAGTTCCGCTCCGGGCTGGCGGAGGTGGTCAAGTGCGGGTTCATCGCCGACGGCGCCGTGCTGGAGCTGCTCGGGGCCGATCCCACGGGCCGGGCCGCGACCACCGAGCTGATCACCCGGGCCGTGCAGGTCAAGGCCGACGCGGTCGGCGAGGACCTCTACGACACCGGCCGCCGGGAGTTCCTCAACTACGGCCACACCCTGGCCCACGCGATCGAGAAGACCGAGGACTTCGGCTGGCGGCACGGTGAGGCCGTCGCCGTCGGTCTGGTCTTCGCCGCCGAGCTGGGCGTCGCGGCCGGTCGGCTGTCCCGGGCCGAGGCCGACCGGCACCGCGAGCTGGTGGCCGCGATGGGTCTGCCCACCACGTACGCCGGGGACTTCGACCAGCTGCGCGGGGTCATGGCGATCGACAAGAAGTCCCGGGGCGCGAGCCTGCGGTTCGTCGTCCTCGACGGGCAGGGCCGCCCCGGCATCCTCACCGACCCCGACGAGGCCTGGCTGCGTGCGGCCTGGGCAGCAGTGGAGGAGTCCGCATGAGCATCGTCGTCCTCAACGGCGCGAACCTGGGCCGCCTGGGCAGCCGCGAGCCCGAGAAGTACGGCACCACCACCCACGCCGACCTGGTCGCCCGGATCGAGGCGGTGGCCGCCGAGCTGGGTCAGGACGTCACCGTCCGGCAGACCGACAGCGAGGCCGAGCTGCTGGGCTGGGTGCACGAGGCCGCCGACGCCGGCACCGCCGTGGTGGTCAACGCCGCCGGCTGGACGCACACCTCGGTGGTGCTGCGTGACGCCCTCGCCCAGGTGGACGCCCCCGTCGTCGAGGTGCACATCACCAACGTGCACGCCCGGGAGTCCTTCCGGCACCACTCCTACGTCTCCGCGGTCGCCGACGGCGTCGTCGCCGGGCTCGGCGTCTTCGGCTACGAGGCGGCGCTGCGCTACCTGGCCGACCGGGGTGTCCGGTGACGGCCGCGCGCATGGACCACGCCGGTCGGCGGGACCGCCTCCGGGCCGCCGCGGGTGAGCAGGGACTGGACGCCGTGCTGGTCACCAACCTGCTCAACGTGCGCTACCTGACCGGGTTCACCGGCTCGAACGGCGCGCTGCTCGTCCGCACCGGGGGCGCCGACCTCTTCGGCACCGACGGCCGGTACACCACCCAGGCCGGCACCCAGGTGCCCGACGTCGAGCTGCTGGTCGACCGCAGCACCGTCGGCGCGCTGACCGCCGCGGCCGCCGGGGTGGGCCGGTTGGGCTTCGAGTCCCACGACGTCACCGTGGACGGGCTGCGTGCGCTGGAGAGGGTGCTCGAGGGCAGCGCCACCGAGCTGGTCGGCGTCCGCCGGGCCGTCGAGGTGCTGCGCGCGATCAAGGACGACGACGAGGTGGACGCACTGCGCCGGGCCTGCACCGTCGCCGACCAGGCGCTGGCCGAGCTCGCCGCCGAGGGTGCCCTGCGCCCGGGGCGCACGGAGCTCGCCGTCGGGCGGGAGCTCGACGCCCGGATGCTGTCGCTGGGTGCGG
The DNA here is from genome assembly GCF_979256525.1 of Klenkia sp. AC732. NCBI lineage: Bacteria > Bacillati > Actinomycetota > Actinomycetes > Geodermatophilales > Geodermatophilaceae > Klenkia > Klenkia sp. AC732. Next base: position 73,632 of record NZ_CEEDOS010000008.1, read on the forward strand.
AGTCCCCGAGCTTCGAGACGATCGTGGCCACCGGTGCGAACTCGGCGATCCCGCACCACCGTCCCGACACCACCGAGCTGCGCGACGGCGACTTCCTCAAGCTGGACTTCGGCGCCACCGTCGACGGCTACCACTCCGACATGACCCGGACCCTGGTCCTGGGCCACGCCGCGGACTGGCAGCGCGAGGTGTACGCCCTGGTGCAGGCCTCCCAGGCCGCCGGGCGGGACGCGCTCGCGGTCGGTGCCGAGGTCACCGCGATCGACGCGGCGTCCCGCGACGTCATCGTCGCCGCCGGCCACGGGGAGCACTTCACGCACGGCCTCGGGCACGGCGTCGGCCTGGAGATCCACGAGGCTCCGGGCATCTCGGCCCTCGGCGCAGGTAGGCTGGCCGCCGGCATGGCCGTCACCGTGGAACCGGGGGTCTACCTCCCCGGCCACGGCGGTGTCCGGATCGAGGACACCCTGGTCGTCACGACCGACGAGCCCGAGTTGTTGACCCTCACGAGCAAGGAACTGCTGGTCCTCTAGATGGCTACCACCAACGACCTCAAGAACGGCATCGTCCTCAAGCTGGACGGTCAGCTGTGGACCGTGACCGACTTCCAGCACGTGAAGCCGGGCAAGGGCGGCGCCTTCGTGCGCACCACGCTGAAGAACGTCCTGTCCGGGAAGGTCGTCGACCGCACGTTCAACGCCGGCCTGAAGGTCGAGACGGCGACCGTCGACAAGCGGACGATGACCTACCTGTACCAGGACGGCGCCGACTACGTCTTCATGGACGGCGACACCTTCGAGCAGATCCCGGTCTCCGCGGCCACCCTGGGCAGCGCCTCGGACTACCTGCTGGAGAACACCGAGGCCATGGTCGCCGTGCACGAGGGCGTCCCGCTGTTCGTCGAGCTGCCGGTGACCATGGAGCTCGTGGTGCAGCACACCGACCCGGGCCTGCAGGGTGACCGCTCCACCGGTGGCACCAAGCCCGCCACCCTGGAGACCGGCGCCGAGATCCAGGTCCCGCTGTTCGTCACCACCGGCGAGAAGCTCAAGGTCGACACCCGCGACGGCCGGTACCTCGGCCGCGTCAGCTGATCGCGGCGACCTGACGTGGCTGCCCGTTCCAAGGCGCGCAAGCGCGCCGTCGACGTCCTCTACGAGGCCGACCTGCGCGGTGGCGACGTCCTCCCGCTGCTGCGCGAGCGGGTGGCCGACGCCAACCCGCCGGTGCCCGACCACGCCGTCAGGCTGGTGGAGGGCGCTGTCGAGCACGGCGCCGACATCGACCGGCTGATCGGTGAGCACGCCTCGGGCTGGACGCTGGACCGGCTGCCCGACGTCGACCGGGCCATCCTGCGGATGGCGGTCTTCGAGCTGCTGTGGGTGCCCGACGTCCCCGACGCCGTCGTCATCGACGAGGCGGTGGAGCTGGCCAAGGCGCTGTCCACCGACGACTCGGCGGCCTACGTCAACGGCGTCCTGGGCGGCATCGTCCGCGCGGAGATCCCGACCTCCTGAGCACGCACGAAGGGCCCCTCCCGCACCGGGAGGGGCCCTTCGTCGTGCGGGTGGCTCAGCGGGGGGAGCGGCGGCGCTCCCAGTCGAGCTCCTCGTCCTCCTCGGACGTCGCGTAGCCGGTGCCGTCAGCGCCGGGGGAGAGCACGCCCCACTCGATGAGCCGGGTGGTCAGCTCGTCGGGGCTCATGTCGTAGATGATCGCCAGCGACTTGAGGTCCTCGGCGCGGATCGACAGCACCTTGCCGTTGTAGTCGTGGCGCTGCGCCTGGATCGTCGAGGCGTACCGGGCCAGCGGGCCGGCCTCGTCGGCGGGCAGCGAGCCGAGCGACTCCAGGTTGAGCACGATCTTGGTGGTCTTGGTGACCGCGGAGCTGGGGCGCGGGTCGGGCAGCAGCTCGGAGACCGGCACGCCGTAGAACACCGCGAGCTCCGACAGGCGCTGCACGGTCACCGCACGGTCCCCGCGCTCGTAGGAACCGACGACGACGGCCTTCCAGCGGCCGTGCGACTTGTCCTCGACACCCTGCAGCGAGAGACCCTGCTGGTTCCGGATCGCCCGGAGGCGAGCGCCCAGCGCCCGCGAGTAGTCGGTGCTCATCAAGTCCTGCTCACTGTGTGTCGTCGGATGCGGCTCCTGCTGGTCACTGAGAGTACTCGCTGCAGGTGGTGCGCAACACCGGACGTCACCCGAGAGGGTCAGCCGGACGGCGCAGGTCACACCTGGGGGTGCGCTAGCGTGCTCCCCGGACCCACGCACTCTCCTTTAACGACCCGTCCCGTGAGGCGGGGAAGGAGGCCTGATGGCCCCGCCATCGACCTTGCCCACCGGCGTGCCCGCAGAGGGCCCCGAGACCACCAGCTCCACCCCGGCCGCCACCGCGGGGGGTGTGCAGCAGCTGCTCTCCGCCGACGACGTCACCCGCGTGGTGGACCGGATCGCCCACCAGCTCATCGAGCGGGCGGCCAGCTCCACCTCCTCCGGGGACGGCCTGTCCGACCTGGTGCTGGTCGGCATCCCGACCCGGGGTGCCCCGCTGGCCCGGCGGCTCGCCGCCCGGATCGAGGCGTTCACCGGCACCGCCGTCGACGTGGGCACCGTGGACATCACGCTCTACCGCGACGACCTGCGCACCCGCGGCGTCCGCGCGCTGGAGGACACCCGGCTGCCCGACGCCGGCATCGACGGCCGGCTCGTCGTGCTCGTCGACGACGTGCTGTTCTCCGGGCGCTCGGTGCGCGCCGCCCTGGACGGCCTGCGTGACGTCGGCCGCCCGCGCGCCGTCCAGCTGGCGGTGCTGGTCGACCGCGGGCACCGCGAGCTGCCGATCAAGGCCGACTTCGTCGGCAAGAACGTGCCGACGTCGCGCACCCAGCAGGTCCGGGTGCGGCTGGCCGAGGTCGACGGCGAGGACGGGGTGAGCGTCACCGATGCGTAGGCACCTGCTCGAGTCCGCCGACCTGGACCGCGCCGACGCCACCCTGGTCCTGGACACCGCCGCCCAGATCGAGTCCGCGCTGGCCGGCCGCGAGGTCAAGAAGCTGCCCACCCTGCGCGGGCGCACGGTGGTCAACCTGTTCTTCGAGGACTCCACCCGGACCCGGATCAGCTTCGAGCTGGCCGCCAAGCGGCTCAGCGCCGACGTCATCAACTTCTCCGCCAAGGGGTCCAGCGTCTCCAAGGGGGAGAGCCTCAAGGACACCGCACTGACCCTGGAGGCGATGGGCGCCGACGGCATCGTCGTGCGGCACGGGTCCTCCGGGGCTCCGCACCGGCTGGCCACCTGGGTGGCCGGCAGCGTGGTCAACGCCGGCGACGGCACCCACGAGCACCCCACCCAGGCCCTGCTGGACGCCTACACGATCCGGCAGCGCCTGGGCCGGCTCGAGGGCGTCCGGGTGGTCATCACCGGGGACGTCCTGCACAGCCGGGTGGCCCGCTCCAACGTCTGGCTGCTGCACACCCTGGGCGCCGAGGTCACCCTGGTGGCCCCGCCGACCCTGCTGCCCGTCGGCGTCGGCTCCTGGCCCGTGACGGTCAGCTACGACCTGGACGCCGTCCTGCCCCAGGCCGACGTGGTGATGATGCTGCGCGTGCAGGGCGAGCGGATGAACGCCTCGTTCTTCCCCTCCGCCCGGGAGTACAGCCGCCGCTACGGCCTGGACGCCACCCGGATGGCCAAGCTCGCCGACGACGCGATCGTCATGCACCCCGGCCCGATGAACCGCGGCATGGAGATCGCCGCGGACGTCGCGGACTCACCCCGCTCGACGATCGTCGAGCAGGTCGGCAACGGCGTCAGCGTGCGCATGGCCGTCCTCTACCTGCTGCTCGGAGGCCCCGCGTGACCCTCTTGATCAAGGGCGCCCAGCCCTACGGCGAGGACGCCGTCGACATCCTGGTGCGCGACGGGGTGATCGCCGCGATCGGCGAGGACCTGTCGGTCAGCACCGGTCGGACGATCGACGCCACCGGCCTCGTGGCCCTGCCGGGGCTGGTCGACCTGCACACCCACCTGCGCGAGCCCGGCCGGGAGGACACCGAGACCGTCCTCACCGGCTCCCGGGCCGCGGCACTGGGCGGCTACACCGCCGTCCACGCGATGGCCAACACCGACCCGGTCGCCGACACCGCGGGCGTCGTCGAGCAGGTGTGGCGGCTGGGCGGGGACGCCGGCCTGGTCGACGTCGTCCCGGTGGGCGCGGTGACCGTCGGGCTGGGCGGGACCCAGCTGGCCGAGCTCGGCGCGATGGCCGACAGCGCTGCCCGGGTGCGGGTGTTCTCCGACGACGGCAAGTGCGTCTCGGACCCGGCGTTGATGCGCCGGGCCCTGGAGTACGTCAAGGCGCTGGACGGCGTGGTCGCCCAGCACGCCGAGGAGCCCCGGCTCACCGTCGGCGCCCAGATGCACGAGGGCGACCGCTCGGCCCGGCTGGGCCTGACCGGCTGGCCCGCCGTCGCCGAGGAGGCGATCATCGCCCGCGACGTGCTGCTCGCCGAGCACGTGGGTGCCCGGCTGCACGTCTGCCACGTCTCGACGGCGGGGTCGGTGGAACTGATCCGCTGGGCCAAGTCCCGCGGCGTCGAGGTCACCGCCGAGGTCACCCCGCACCACCTGCTGCTCACCGACGCCCAGGCCGAGGGCTACGACGCGACGTTCAAGGTGAACCCGCCGCTGCGCACCGCCGAGGACGTCGCGGCGCTGCGGGCCGGGCTGGCCGACGGCACCGTCGACGCCGTCGCCACCGACCACGCCCCGCACGCCGGTGAGGACAAGGAGTGCGAGTGGTCCGCGGCCCGGCCCGGGATGCTGGGGCTGGAGCAGGCGCTGAGCGTCGTCGTCGACACGATGGTGGACACCGGGCTGCTGACCTGGCGCGAGGTGGCCGACCGGATGTCGGTGCGGCCCGCGCGGATCGGCCGCCTCGCCCACCAGGGCCGGCCGATCGCGGTCGGCGAGCCGGCGAACCTGGTGCTCCTGGACCCCGCCGCCCGCGCGGTGGTCGACCCGGCCGCCCTGGCCAGCAAGAGCCGCAACAGCCCCTACGCCGGCCGGGAGCTCCCCGGCCGCGTGGTGCACACGCTGTTGCGCGGAGAACTGTCGGTCCTCGATGGGAAGGTCCAGAAGTGACAGAGGCGCTGCTCGTGCTCGAGGACGGCCGCGCGTTCCGCGGTGAGTCCTACGGGGCGACCGGGACGACGGTCGGTGAGGCGGTGTTCTCCACCGGGATGACCGGGTACCAGGAGACGCTGACCGACCCCAGCTACCACCGCCAGGTGGTGGTGATGACCGCCCCGCACATCGGCAACACCGGCGTGAACGGCGAGGACGACGAGTCCCGCCGCATCTGGGTCGCGGGCTTCGTGGTCCGCGACCCCGCCCGCTCGCCGTCGAACTGGCGCTCCAGCGGGACGCTGGACGACGAGCTGGCGGCCAACGGCGTCGTGGGGATCAGCGGGGTGGACACCCGGGCGCTGACCCGGCACCTGCGTGACCGCGGCGCCATGCGCGTGGGCATCTCCACCGAGGTCCTCGACGTCGACGAGCTGCTGACCCAGGTGCTCGCGGCGCCGTCGATGAGCGGGGCCGACCTGGCTCCGGAGGTCACCACCGAGGCGGCCTACGTCGTGGCCGCGGTGGGGGAGCGGAAGTACACGATCGCCGCCCTGGACCTGGGCATCAAGGCGGCCACCCCGCGGCACCTGGCCGAGCTCGGCGTGGAGACCCACGTGCTGCCGGCCACGGCCACCGCGCAGGAGCTGCTGGACGCCGGTCCCGACGGGGTTTTCCTGTCCAACGGCCCCGGCGACCCGGCCGCCTCGGACTACGCCGTCGACGCCGTCCGGGGCGTGCTGGACGCGGGCCGCCCGCTGTTCGGCATCTGCTTCGGCAACCAGATCCTGGGCCGGGCGCTGGGCCTGGGCACCTACAAGCTGCCCTTCGGTCACCGCGGGCTGAACCAGCCGGTGCTCGACCGGGTCACCGACTCGGTGCGCGTGACCAGCCAGAACCACGGCTTCGCCGTCGACGCCCCGCTCGACCGGGCCACCGACACCCCCTACGGGCGGGTCGAGGTCAGCCACGTCGGGCTCAACGACCAGGTGGTCGAGGGCCTGCGGTGCCTCGACGTGCCGGCGTTCAGCGTCCAGTTCCACCCCGAGGCCGCGGCCGGTCCGCACGACGCGGCCCCGCTCTTCCAGCGCTTCGTGGACCTGATGGAGGACAACCGTGCCCAAGCGTGACGACATCGCGCACGTGATGGTGATCGGCTCCGGGCCGATCGTCATCGGCCAGGCCTGCGAGTTCGACTACTCGGGCACCCAGGCCTGCCGGGTGCTCAAGGCCGAGGGCCTGCGGGTCAGCCTGGTCAACAGCAACCCGGCCACGATCATGACCGACCCCGAGGTCGCCGACGCCACCTACGTCGAGCCGCTGACCCCGGAGTTCGTGGAGAAGGTGATCGCCGCCGAGCGCCCCGACGCGCTGCTGGCGACCCTGGGCGGGCAGACCGCGCTGAACCTGGGGCTGGCGCTGCAGGAGAACGGGGTGCTGGAGAAGTACGGCGTCCGGTTGATCGGCGCCGACGCGGAGGCGATCAACCGCGGGGAGGACCGCCAGCTGTTCAAGGACATCGTCCGCAGCATCGGCGCCGACGCCCCGCGGTCGACCGTCTGCGGCACCGTCGAGGAGGCCCTGGCGACGGCGGCCGAGGTCGGTTACCCGGTCGTCATCCGGCCCAGCTTCACCATGGGCGGGCTGGGCTCGGGCTTCGCCACCGACGAGGCGATGCTGCGCCGGATGGCCGGGCACGGCCTGGCCGACTCCCCGGTCCACACCGTCCTGATCGAGGAGTCGGTGCTGGGCTGGAAGGAGTACGAGCTCGAGCTGATGCGCGACCACACCGACAACGTGGTCGTCGTCTGCTCGATCGAGAACATCGACGCGATGGGCGTGCACACCGGGGACTCGGTGACCGTCGCCCCGGCGATGACGCTCACCGACCGCGAGTACCAGCACATGCGCGACGTCGGCATCGCCGTGCTGCGCGAGGTGGGGGTGGACACCGGCGGCTGCAACATCCAGTTCGCGGTGAACCCGGAGAACGGCCGCCTGGTCGTCATCGAGATGAACCCACGGGTCTCGCGGTCCAGCGCCCTGGCCTCCAAGGCCACCGGCTTCCCGATCGCCAAGATCGCCGCGAAGCTGGCCATCGGGTACACCCTCGACGAGATCACCAACGACATCACGAAGGTGACCCCGGCGGCCTTCGAGCCGACGCTGGACTACGTCGTGGTGAAGATCCCGCGGTTCGCCTTCGAGAAGTTCCCCGGTGCGGACCCCCGGCTGACCACGACGATGAAGAGCGTCGGCGAGGTCATGAGCATGGGCCGCAACTTCACCGAGGCCCTGGGCAAGGCGATGCGGTCCACCGAGACCCCGCAGGTCGGCTTCTGGACCGGCCCCGCCCAGCCCGAGGCCACCGCCGAGGAGCTGGTCGAGCAGCTGCGCACCCCGCTGGACGGCCGGCTCTACGTCGCCGAGCGCGCCCTGGCCGCCGGCGCCACCGTCGCCCAGGTGGCCGAGGCCTCCGGCTTCGACCCGTGGTTCGTCGACCAGGTGCTGCTGGTGCACGAGATCGGCACCGCTGTGCGGGAGGCGCCCTCGCTCACCCCGGAGCTGCTGCGCCGGGCCAAGCGGCACGGCCTGTCCGACCGGCAGATCGCCTCGCTGCGCCCCGAGCTGGCCGGTGAGGACGGCGTCCGGACGCTGCGCTGGCGGCTGGGGATCCGGCCGGTCTACAAGACCGTGGACACCTGTGCCGCCGAGTTCGAGGCCACCACGCCCTACCACTACTCGACCTACGACGAGGAGACCGAGGTGGCGCCCCGGGAGAAGCCGGCGGTGCTGATCCTCGGCTCGGGACCCAACCGGATCGGGCAGGGCATCGAGTTCGACTACTCCTGCGTGCACGCCGTGCTGGCCCTGCAGGACGCCGGCTACGAGGCGGTGATGGTCAACTGCAACCCCGAGACCGTCTCCACCGACTACGACACCGCCGACCGGCTGTACTTCGAGCCGCTGACCTTCGAGGACGTGCTCGAGGTCGTCGAGGCCGAGCGGGCCGCGGGCCCGGTCGCCGGGGTCATCTGCACGCTGGGCGGGCAGACCCCGCTGGCGCTGGCGCAGCGGCTCAAGGACGCCGGCGTCCCGGTGCTCGGGACCGCCCCGGAGGCCATCGACGCCGCCGAGGACCGGGCCGAGTTCTCCCGGGTGCTGGCCGACACCGGCCTGCCCGCGCCCAAGCACGGCACCGCGTTCCGCTTCGACGAGGCCCGGGAGATCGCCGCCTCGATCGGCTACCCGGTGCTGGTCCGGCCCTCCTACGTGCTGGGCGGGCGCGGCATGGAGATCGTCTACGAGGACGCCACGCTGGAGGCCTACCTCGCCAAGGCGACCGACGTCAGCCCGGACCACCCGGTGCTGATCGACCGGTTCCTCGAGGACGCCGTGGAGATCGACGTCGACGCGCTCTACGACGGCACCGACCTGTACCTGGGTGGGGTCATGGAGCACATCGAGGAGGCCGGCATCCACTCCGGTGACTCGGCGTGCGCACTGCCCCCGATCACCCTGGGGTCCACCGACCTGCGGGCGATCCGCGCGGCGACGGAGAAGCTGGCCGCCCGGATCGGCGTGCGCGGGCTGATGAACGTGCAGTACGCGCTCAAGGACGACGTCCTCTACGTGCTGGAGGCCAACCCGCGGGCCAGCCGGACGGTGCCCTTCGTGTCCAAGGCGACGGCCGTGCCGCTGGCCAAGGCGGCGGCCCGGATCGCGGTCGGGCAGACCATCGCCGAGCTGCGGGCCGCCGGCGTGCTGCCGGCCGTCGGGGACGGCACCGACGTGCCCGACGACGCCCCGATCGCGGTCAAGGAGGCGGTGCTGCCCTTCAACCGGTTCCGCACCGCCGACGGCATGGGCGTGGACACGGTGCTCTCCCCGGAGATGAAGTCCACCGGTGAGGTGATGGGACTGGACGCCGAGTTCGGCACCGCCTTCGCCAAGTCCCAGGCCGCCGCCTACGGCTCGCTGCCCACCGAGGGCACCGTGTTCGTGTCGCTGGCCAACCGGGACAAGCGCTCGGCCGTCTTCCCGGTCAAGCGGCTGGCCGACCTGGGCTTCACCGTGCTGGCCACCGCCGGCACGGCCCAGGTGCTGCGCCGCAACGGGGTCGACTGCACGGTGGTCGGCAAGTTCTCCGACGGTCCGGGGAACATCGTCGAGGAGATCCTGGCCGGCCGGGTCGACATGGTGGTCAACACCCCGTTCGGCGCCCCCGGCAACTCGGGGCCCCGGCTGGACGGCTACGAGATCCGCACCGCCGCGGTGACCGCCGGCATCCCGTGCATCACCACCGTGCAGGGCATGGCGGCCGCGGTGCAGGGCGTCGAGGCGCTGCGCCGCGGGGAGATCGGGGTGCGGAGCCTGCAGGACCTGCACGCCGCCCTCGCCGCGTCGCGCGCGGCCGCCCTGACGGGCGCGGGGGAGACCCGGTGACCGAGGACGGGACACCGGGGGGCGCGCTGCCGGAGGGGGCCCTGACCCAGGAGGTGCCGACCTCCACCGGGGAGCGGCTGCTCCCGCCGGTCCCCGGTGCGACGCGCGAGCTGCTCGGCGAGCCCGCCCCGCCGCCGCTGCACCCGCCGGTGCAGGGCATGGCCGTCGTGGTCGGCTCGCGGCCGGTCAGCGCCTACGTGGAGCTGACCCTGGAGGCGCCCGACATCGCCGACACCGCGCAGCCGGGTCAGTTCGTCGCCTTCGCCGTCGGCGGCCCGACGTCGGCCATGCTGCTGCGCCGCTCCATCGCCATCGCCGGTGTGGGCGAGGGCCGATTCTCCGTCGTCGTCTCGGCCCGGGCCGCGGGGTCCACGTGGCTGGCGTCCCTGCGGCCGGGCGAGGAGGTCGACGTCGTCGGCCCGCTCGGCCGGCCGTTCCCGCTGCCCCCCGAGGGCACCCCGGCGCTGCTGGTCGGCGGCGGGTACGGCGCGGCCGCCCTGGTCGGCCTGGGTGGGCTGCTGCGCTCCCGGGGGCACGAGGTGGCTGCGGTCGTCGGCGCCGGCGACGAGGCGCGGTTGTGCTCCGTCGACGACCTGGCCGCCGTGGCGGCGCCGTTCGTGGTCACCACCGACGACGGCAGCAGCGGTCGCCGGGGCCGGGTCACCGGCCCGGTCGCCGAGCTGGTCGCCGGTGCCGGGGTCGTCTACGCCTGCGGGCCGATGCCGATGCTGCGCGCGGTCGCCGACCTCGCCACCGCCCGCCGGGTGCCCTCCTGGGTGGCCGTGGAGGAGTCGATGGCCTGCGGCATCGGCGTCTGCATGACCTGCGTGCTGCCGGTGGTGTCCGCCGACGGCCGGACCCGGTTCTCCCGGTCCTGCGTGGAGGGCCCGGTGTTCGCCGGGGACCGGGTGCGCTTCGACGACGTCGGCACCCTGCCGGCCGACGTCGTGGGCGCGGACGCGATGGGGCCGGCGCACACGCCGGCCGTGGAGGGGGAGACACCGTGACCGCGTTGCCCGAGCTCGACGTGCCCAGCGTGGACATGCAGGCCTCCATCGGCGGGGTGCCGGTGGTGAGCCCGGTGCTCACCGCCTCGGGCTGCTCGTCCTTCGGCCGCGAGCTGGACCCGTTCTTCGACCTGGAGGGCATCGGCGCCGTCGTCACCAAGTCGGTGCAGCTGCGGCCCCGCTCGGGCCGGGCGACGCCGCGGATGGCCGAGACGCCCAGCGGGATGATCAACTCGATCGGACTGCAGGGCCCCGGCATCGACGGGCTGCTGGCCGACGAGCTGCCCTGGCTGGCGCAGCGCGGCGCGAAGGCCTTCGTGTCCATCGCCGGGTCGCGCACCGAGGACTTCGCCGAGCTCGCGCAGCGGCTGCGCGGGGCGCCCGGCGTGCTGGGCATCGAGGTCAACATCTCCTGCCCGAACGTGGAGAGCCGTGGCGAGGTCTTCGCCTGCAACCCCGATGCCTCCGCCGAGGTGCTGGCCGCGGTCCGGGCGGTCGCCGACCCGGCGCACCCGGTGTACGCCAAGCTCACCCCCGACGTCACCGACATCGTCTCGGTGGCGCGAGCCTGCTCGGACGCTGGCGCCAACGGGCTGTCCATGATCAACACGCTGCTGGGCCTGGTCATCGACACCGACACGATGCGCCCGGTGCTGGGCGGGGTCACCGGGGGTCTGTCGGGCCCGGCGATCCGGCCGGTGGCGCTGCGGTGCGTGTGGCAGGTGCACCAGGCGCTGCCCAACGTGCCCATCCTGGGCATGGGCGGCATCCGCACCGGCCTGGACGCGCTGCAGTTCGTGCTGGCCGGTGCGGGTGCCGTGTCGGTGGGCACCGCGGTGTTCAACGACCCCTCCGCACCGGCCCGGATCCACGCGGAGCTGGCCGAGGCGCTGGGGGAGCGCGGCTTCGGCCGGCTCGCCGACGCCATCGGCTACGCCCACCGTCGTCCCGAGGAGAGCCCCGGGCGGCACGGCCGGTGACCAGGACCGTGACGCCGCCCTTCGGCGCCCGGCTGGCCACCGCGGCCGCCGCCCGCGGGCCGCTGTGCGTGGGCATCGACCCGCACCGCGAGCTGCTGCTGTCCTGGGGCCTCACCGACGACGTCGCCGGCCTGAGCGCGTTCACCGACACCGTGGTGACCGCGCTCGCCGACCGGGTGGCCGTGCTCAAGCCGCAGTCGGCGTTCTACGAGCGGCACGGGTCCCGGGGCCTCGCCGTCCTGGAGGCGGCCGTGGTGGCGGCCCGGGCAGCCGGCGCGCTGGTCCTGCTCGACGCCAAGCGCGGTGACATCGGCTCCACCATGGCCGGGTACGCGACCGTGCTGGACCCGGCCCACCCGCTGCACGTCGACGCGCTCACGGTCAGTCCCTACCTGGGGCCGGACTCGCTGCGCCCGGCCGTGGACGCGGCCCGGGAGCACGGCGGGGGCCTGTACGTGCTGGCGCGGACGTCGAACCCGGACGCCGGGACGTTCCAGCACGCCCTGGTCGGGGACCGCAGCGTCGCCCAAGCCGTGGTGGACACCGTGGGTGGGTGGAACGGGGACGCCGGTCGTGCGTTCGGGCCCGGCCTGGGCGCCTTCGGCGTCGTCGTGGGGGCGACGCTGGGCGAGCTGGACGTCGACCTGAGCGCCCTGGGGGGCTCGGTGCTGGCCCCGGGGCTGGGTGCCCAGGGCGGTACCCCGGCGGATCTGGTCCGGCTCTTCGGTGCCGGTCAGGCCGTCGTCCCGACGGTGTCCCGGGACGTGCTGGGTGCCGGTCCCGACGTCGCCGGGCTGCGTGCCGCGGCGGCCCGCTGGGCGGACGCGCTCGCCGGCTGACCGGCGCGGTCACGAGCGGGCGCGCACCATCGGCCCGATCCGGCACGGTCCGTTCTGTTCCGCTTCGATGCCGGGTCGGTTGCGCCGCCCATCCAGCGGACCGGTCGACTGACACGATCTCGACGTGCGGGTATGACCCAGGGTGATCATGATGGTCACGAGGCGTTCCTGAGCCCAGCACACGACCTGGTGTGGGTCGACCCCGGGGGGCACGTGACCTGCGGGTTCACGGTGACTAGGTTGGCCGCCAGGCTCGAGCAAGCGGGCCACCGCCCCTCTGATCGACCTCCACACACCGAACCAGCCGACGGGGACCCCGTCGGCCACACCACGATTGGGTTGCCCCGTGCCCCTCCCCACACTGACCCCCGAACAGCGCGCAGCCGCCCTCGAGAAGGCCGCCGCCGCCCGCAAGGTCCGCGCCGAGCTCCGCGAGAAGCTCAAGAGCAAGGGCACCTCGGTCGGTGACGTCCTCAAGCAGGGCGAGTCCGACGAGATCATCGGCAAGATGCGCGTCTCCGCGGTCCTGGAGTCCCTGCCCGGCGTGGGCAAGGCGCGGGCTGCGAAGATCATGGAGCGACTGGAGATCTCCCCGACCCGCCGAGTGCGCGGTCTGGGTGCCAACCAGCGCAAGGCCCTGGAAGCCGAGTTCGCCGGCGACCAGCCCGCCGCCTGACACCCCCCCCCGTTCCCCACGCCCGAGGACGCCTGAGACACGTGGCTCGACCACCCGCACGTCTGACCGTGCTGTCCGGGCCCTCGGGCGTGGGGAAGGGCACCCTGGTGGCCGAGGTCCGGCGCCGGCACCCCGAGGTGTGGGTGTCGGTCTCGGTCACCACCCGGGCACCCCGGCCCGGTGAGGTCGAGGGCGAGCACTACCTGTTCGTCGACGCCGAGTCCTTCGACTGGCTGGTCGCCAACGACGGTCTGCTCGAGTGGGCCGAGTACGCCGGCAACCGCTACGGCACCCCCCGCGCCCCCGTCGAGGAGCAGCTGGCCTCCGGCAGCCCCGCGTTGCTGGAGATCGAGATGCAGGGCGCCCGGCAGGTCCGGCAGGCCGCCCCCGACGCGCAGCTGGTCTTCCTGGCCCCGCCGTCGTTCGAGGAGCTGGCCGCCAGGCTCGCCGGCCGTGGCTCCGAGCCCCTCGAGGTCCGTGAGCGCCGGTTGGCGATCGCCGCGACCGAGATGGAGGCCGTCGGCGACTACGACGTCGTCGTGGTCAACGACGACCTCGCCCGGGCCGCCGACGAGCTCGTGGCACTGCTCACCACACCCCCCGCCGTCTGACCCCCGGGTCGTCGACGGCACGGGCGGCGTCACGGACGCGGCCGGGACGCGGTAGTCTTGGCGGCTGCGGCCCTCCCGGCCCGACCGCGGCAGTCCGTCGCCGTCGCCCCGAGCCCCCCGCGCACACCGTCCTACCGAGGAGCACCCACGCCCGTGTCCGGAGTCGCACCTGCCCCCGAGGGCATCACCAACCCCCCGATCGACGAGCTGCTCGAGCGCACCAGCAGCAAGTACGGCCTGGTCATCTACGCGGCCAAGCGGGCCCGTCAGATCAACGCCTACTACAGCCAGCTCTCCGAGGGCCTGCTGGAGTACGTCGGCCCGCTGGTCGACACCGCGCCCCAGGAGAAGCCGCTCTCGATCGCGCTCCGCGAGATCAACGAGGGCCTGCTGACCCACACGGCCGGCGAGAACTAGGCCGACCCCGTCCCACCCCACGACACGCAGCGCGCGCCGCGGGACCCCGGGACGAGCCTGCTCCATCCCCCGGGATGGTGATCGAACCCCCGACCGACGTCGGGGGTTCTGTCGTTGGTGGAGAGGATGAGCGCATGAGCCGGATCGTGCTGGGCGTCGGGGGCGGCGTGGCCGCCTACAAGTCGGCGCTGCTGCTGCGGGCGCTGACCGAGCGCGGGCACGACGTGCGGGTGGTGCCGACGGCGTCGGCGCTCCGGTTCGTCGGCGCGGCGACGTTCGAGGCACTGAGCGGCAACCCGGTCAGCACCGAGGTCTGGGACGACGTCCCCGAGGTCGCGCACGTGCGGATCGGCCAGACCGCCGACCTGGTCGTGGTCAACCCCGCGACGGCCGACCTGCTGGCCCGGGCGGCGTCCGGGCGGGCCGACGACCTGCTCACCGCCACCCTGCTCACCGCGCACTGCCCGGTGGTCTTCGTGCCGGCGATGCACACCGAGATGTGGCTGCACCCGGCCACCCGGGACAACGTGGCCACGCTGCGCCGCCACGGTGCGATCGTGCTCCCCCCGGCCGTGGGGCGGCTGACCGGACCGGACTCCGGTCCCGGCCGGCTGCCCGAGCCCGCCGACGTCGCCGCCCTGCTCCAGGTGGTCCTCGACGGCGGGACGCTGGCCCACGACCTGGCCGGCACCCGGGTCCTGGTCAGCGCCGGCGGCACCCGGGAGCCGCTGGACCCGGTCCGCTACCTGGGCAACCGGTCGTCGGGCCGGCAGGGCTGGGCCCTGGCCCGCGTCGCCGCCGCCCGCGGCGCCGACGTCACGCTGGTCGCCGCCAACGTCGAGGACACCGCCCCCTTCGGCTGCCGGGTGGTCCCGGTCGGGTCCGCCGGGGACCTGCGGTCCGCGATGGCCGAGCACGCGCCGGCCGCCGACGTCGTCGTCATGGCCGCCGCGGTCGCGGACTTCCGCCCGACCGCCGTCGCCGACACGAAGATGAAGAAGGGCAGCGGCAGCGAGCCCACCGCGGTCGCGCTCACCCGCAACCCCGACGTCCTCGCCGAGCTGGTCGCCGCCCGCCCGGAGGGGCAGCTGGTGGTGGGCTTCGCCGCCGAGACCGGGGACGCCGACGACGACGTGCTCGGGCACGCCCGGGCCAAGCTGGCCCGCAAGGGCTGCGACCTGCTGGTGGTCAACGACGTCTCCGCCGGGCAGGTCTTCGGCCGGCCGGACAACGCGGTGACGGTGCTCGCCGCCGACGGGACGGTCACCACCGTCCCCACCGGCCCCAAGGACCTCGTGGCCACCGGCATCTGGGACGCCGTCGTGCCACGGCTGCGCACCCGCCGGTAACCTCATCCGCCGGGCGCCCGGACGAGGAACACCGTCGGTCGCCGCCACCACAGCCTCAGGGAGCGCGCAGCCGCGCCGCCCACCTCACCGCACCAGGGAGTCCCGAGTGTCACGTCGTCTGTTCACGTCCGAGTCGGTCACCGAGGGTCACCCCGACAAGATCGCCGACCAGATCAGCGACTCGATCCTGGACGAGATGCTCCGCCAGGACCCGCGCAGCCGGGTGGCCGTCGAGACCATGATCACGACCGGCCAGGTGCACATCGCCGGTGAGGTCACCACCGCCGGCTACGTCGACATCGCCGCGATCGTCCGCGAGACGATCCTGCGGATCGGCTACGACTCCTCCCGCAAGGGGTTCGACGGCGCCTCCTGCGGCGTGAGCGTGTCCCTGGGCGCGCAGTCCCCGGACATCGCGCAGGGCGTCGACGTCGGCTACGAGACCCGGACCGGGGCCGCCGACCGCGCCCAGGCCGCCGAGGACCTCATCGCCAGCCAGGGCGCCGGCGACCAGGGCCTGATGTTCGGCTACGCCAGCGACGAGACCCCCGAGCTCATGCCGCTGCCGATCGCGCTGGCCCACCGGCTGTCCAAGCGGCTGTCCGCGGTGCGCAAGGACGGCTCGGTGCCCTACCTGCGCCCCGACGGCAAGACCCAGGTCACCGTGGTCTACGAGGACGACCGTCCCGTCGGCGTCGAGACCGTCGTGGTGTCCTCCCAGCACGCCGAGGACATCTCGATCGAGACGCTGCTGACCCCCGACATCGAGGAGCTCGTGGTCCAGCCCGAGCTCGCCGCGCTCGGGCTGCCCACCACCGGGCACCGGCTGCTGGTCAACCCGACCGGCAAGTTCGTCATCGGCGGCCCCATGGGCGACGCCGGTCTGACCGGCCGCAAGATCATCGTCGACACCTACGGCGGCATGGCCCGCCACGGCGGCGGTGCCTTCTCCGGCAAGGACCCGTCGAAGGTGGACCGCTCGGCCGCCTACGCGATGCGCTGGGTCGCCAAGAACGTCGTCGCCGCGGGCCTGGCCCGCCGCTGCGAGGTGCAGGTCGCCTACGCGATCGGCGCCGCCAGCCCGGTCGGCCTCTTCGTGGAGACCTTCGGCACCGGCACCGTCCCGGACGACGTCCTGGAGAAGGCGATCACCACCGTGTTCGACCTGCGCCCCGGCGCGATCGTCCGCGACCTGGACCTGCTCCGGCCGATCTACGCCCCGACCGCGGCCTACGGCCACTTCGGGCGCACCGACCTGGACCTGCCCTGGGAGAAGACCGACCGGGTCGAGGCCCTGAAGTCGGCCACCGGCGTCAGCTGAGCACCCTCCCGTCGACCGACCCGGGTCACCCGCCGTTGCGGGTGGCCCGGGTCGTCGTCGACGTGCCCCTGGCACACCTGGACCGGCCCTTCGACTACGCCGTCCCCGACGAGCTCGCCGAGGGCGTCGTCGCCGGGTGCCGGGTGCGGGTCCGGTTCGCCGGGCAGCTGGTCGACGGCGTCGTGCTCGACGTCGGGTCCACCACCACGTACACCGGCAAGCTCGCGCCGCTGGCCAAGCTGGTCTCGCCCGAGCCGGTGCTCACCCCCGAGGTCGCCGAGCTGGCCCGCTCGGTCGCCGACCGGTACGCCGGGGCGATGACCGACGTGCTCCGGCTGGCCCTGCCGCCTCGGCGCGGCGCCCCGGAGAAGCGCCCGGTCGCCGACCCGCCGCCGGCACCGGAGCCACCGGACCCGGCCGGCTTCTCCCGGTACCCCACCGGCGAGGCCTTCCTGGAGGCACTCGCGCTGGGCCGCCCGGTCCGCGCCGTGTGGACGGCGCTGCCCGGCGAGGACTGGCCGGCCCGTCTGGTCGAGCTGTGCCGGGCCAGCCTGTCCGGCGGCCGCGGGGCGCTGGTCGTGGTCCCCGACGGCAAGGACCTGGACCGGCTCGCCGCTGCCGCGCAGGCGCTGCTGCCCAAGGGGTCGGTCGCCGTGCTGCGGTCGGACTCGACACCGGACACCCGCTACGGCCGGTTCCTCACCGTGTCCCGCGGGACCGCGCAGGTCGCGCTGGGCACCCGCGGCGCCGTGTTCGCCCCGGTCCGCGACCTGGGTCTCGTCGTCGTCTGGGACGACGGCGACGACCTGCACGCCGAGCCCCGCGCGCCGTACCCGCACACCCGCGACGTGCTGGTGCACCGGGCGCACCTGGCCGGCTGCTCCGCCGTCGTCGCCGGGTACGCCCGGACGGCGGAGGCGGCGCTGCTGGTGGAGTCCGGCTGGGCGCACGAGCTGGTCGCCGAGCGGGCCACCCTGCGGGCTGCCGCGCCCCGGGTGCAGGCGTTGGGGGAGGACTCCGAGCTGGCCCGGGACGCCGCCGCCCGCAGCGCCCGGCTGCCGTCGCTGGCCTTCCGGGTGGCCCGGGAGGCGCTGGCCGCCGGCGCCCCGGTGCTGGTCCAGGTGCCCCGGGCCGGGTACGCGCCCGGGCTGGTGTGCGACCGCTGCCGGGCACCCGCGCGCTGCCGGCACTGCGCCGGGCCGCTGGGGGTCGCGGCACGTGCGGGAGCGGCCGGCGCCCGGGTCGCGGCCTGCCGCTGGTGTGCCCGACCGGCCGCCACCTTCGACTGCCCGCACTGCCACGGGACGAAGCTGCGGGCCTCGGTCGTCGGCGCCTCCCGGACGGCGGAGGAGATGGGCCGGGCGTTCGCCGGTGCCACCGTGCGGGTCAGCGGCCGCGGGCAGGTGCTGGCCACCGTCGAGCCGGGGCCGGCGATCGTCGTCGCCACCCCGGGGGCCGAGCCGACCGTCGAGGGCGGGTACGGGGCCGCGCTGCTGCTGGACTCCTGGGCGCTGCTGGGCCGGGCGGACCTGCGCGCGGCGGAGGAGACGATGCGGCGCTGGCTCAACGCCGCGGCGATGGTGCGGTCGGCGTCGGCCGGCGGCCAGGTCGTGGTGACCGCGGACGCCGGGCACCCCGTCGTCCAGGCGCTGGTGCGGTGGGACCCGGCCGGGCTGGCCGGGCGCGAGCTGGCCGACCGGCGCGAGCTGGGGTTCCCGCCGGTGAGCCGGATGGCGTCGCTGTCGGCGTCCCCGGCGGCGCTGGCCGAGTTCCTGGCGGCCCTGCGGCTGCCGGAGGGGGCCGACGTCCTGGGCCCGGTGCCCGAGGCGCCCCGGCCTGGGCAGGAGGGCGAGCGGGAGCGGTTCCTGGTCCGCGCCCGGCGCAGTGACGGCGTGGCCCTGGCCCGGGCGCTGCACGACGTGCAGGGCGTGCGGTCGGCGCGGAAGACCCCCGAGCACGTCCGGGTGCAGCTGGACCCGCTGGACCTGGCCTGAGCTCCCGGAGCCCTAGACTCACCGGGTGAGCGTCACCCCGATCAGGATCATGGGCGACCCGGTGCTGCGCGCCGTGGCCGCCCCGGTCGTCGACTTCGACGCCGAACTCCGCCAGCTGGTCACCGACCTGACCGAGACCATGCACGCCGCGGGCGGGGCCGGCCTGGCCGCCCCGCAGATCGGCGTGGGCCTGCGGGTCTTCACCTGGTACGTCGACGGCGAGGTCGGCCACATCGTCAACCCCGACGTCACGCCGGTGGGGGAGGAGACCGAGGAGGACGCCGAGGGCTGCCTGTCGATCCCCGGCTACCGGTTCGACTGCCGCCGGCACCTCTACGTCGCAGCCACCGGCTGGACGGTGCACGGTGAGCCGATCCGGGTGGAGGGCTCCCACAAGCTGGCCCGGGCGATCCAGCACGAGACCGACCACCTCGACGGCGTGCTGTTCGTCGACCGGCTCGACGCCCAGGCCCGGGAGGCGGCACTGTCGGTGCTCACCGAGGCCGAGTGGCAGGGCCACCAGGCGTGGCTGCCCTCGGGCGAGCCCGCCCCCGCACCGGTCGTGAAGGTGAGCCCGCACTGAAGCTGCTCTTCGCCGGGACCCCGGCCCCGGCCGTCCCGTCGCTCGACGCCCTGCTCGCCAGCGACCACGAGGTGGTCGCGGTGCTGACCCGGCCCGACGCCCGGGCCGGCCGCGGCCGCCGGGAGGTCCGGTCCCCGGTCGCCCAGCGCGCCGACGAGGCCGGCATCCCCGTGCTGCAGCCCGGGTCCCCGCGGGAGCCGGGGTTCCTCGACCAGCTCGCCGCCCTGGCCGTGGACTGCGCACCGGTGGTGGCCTACGGCGCCCTGGTGCCCCCGGCCGCGCTGGACGTGCCGGTGCACGGCTGGGTCAACCTGCACTTCTCGCTGCTGCCGGCCTGGCGCGGTGCCGCCCCCGTGCAGCACGCGGTGATGGCCGGCGACGAGGTCACCGGTGCCGCCACCTTCGCGCTGGAGCAGGGCCTGGACACCGGGCCGGTGTTCGGCGTCGTCACCGAGGGCATCGGCCCCCGGGACACCGCGGGGGACCTGCTGGACCGGCTCGCCGTCACCGGCGCGCGGCTGCTGGTCGCCACGATGGACGGCATCGCCGACGGGTCGCTGGTGCCCCAGCCGCAGCCCACCGACGGTGTCTCGCTGGCACCCAAGATCGAGACCGCCGACGCCCGGGTCGACTGGACGCTGCCGGCGCACGTCGTCGACCGGCGGGTGCGCGGGGTCACGCCGGCGCCCGGCGCGTGGACGACGTGGCGCGGGGACCGGCTGCGGCTGGGCCCGGTGCAGCCGGTGACCGAGGCTCCCGAGCTGGCGCCGGGTCAGGTGACGGTGACCCCCGCGGGCGTGCTGGTCGGCACCGGCCGCGGTGCGGTCCGGCTGGGCGCCGTGCAGCCCGCCGGCAAGAAGATGGTCCCCGCCGCGGACTGGGCGCGCGGCGCCCGCCCGGCCGAGCACGAGGAGCTGGGCGCATGACCGCACCACGACGCCGCGGTCCCGCCGGGCCGCGCACCAAGCAGAACCGGCCGGAGAGCCGCCGGGTCCGCCCGACCCTGGACGGCGCCCGGCTCACCGCCTACGACGTCCTGGACGGGGTGTCCTCGCGCGCCGCCTACGCGAACCTGCTGCTGCCCCAGCTGCTGCGCGAGCGGCAGCTGGACCCCCGGGACGCCGGCTTCGCCACCCAGCTTGCCTACGGCACGCTGCGGGCCACCGGCACCCTGGACGCCGTGCTGACGGGGCTGGTCAGCCGGCCGTTGGCCGAGCTGGACCCCCGGGTGCTGGACCTGCTGCGGCTGGGCGCCCACCAGCTCATCGACCTGCGGGTGCCTGCGCACGCGGCCGTGGACACCACGGTCGCGCTCACCCGGGCGATCGTGGGCACGGGTGCCTCCGGCCTGGTCAACGCGGTGCTCCGCAAGGTCGGCGCCGGCGGGGACCGGGAGGCCTGGGTCGCAGCACTCGGGGCCACCGGGGACGCGCGGCTCGCGCTGCTCACCGACCACCCGCTGTGGGTCGTGCAGGCCTGGCGGGAGGCACTGGGGGAGACCTCCGACGACGCGTCGGCCGACGCCGAGCTCGAGGCAGCCCTGCTGGCCGACGACGAGGCGCCCGAGGTGCACCTGGTCGCCCGGCGGGTGGACCGGGACGAGCTGGTCGACGCCGTCGACGGCGACCCCGGCCCGTGGTCGCCGTACGCGGTCCGGCTGCACGGCGGGGACCCCGGCCGCATCGCCGCGGTCGCCTCCGGTGACGCCGCCGTCCAGGACGAGGGCTCCCAGCTGGCCGCGCTGGCCCTGCTGCGGGCGCCGCTGGAGGGCACCGACGCACGCTGGCTGGACGTCTGCGCGGGCCCCGGGGGCAAGGCGGCGCTGCTGGCCGCCACCCGCCCGGCCGGGGTGCACCTCACCGCCGCGGACCGCTCCGAGCACCGGGCCGAGCTGGTCCGCAGCTCGCTGGCCGGTGCCGAGGACGTCGACGTGCTGGTCGCCGACGGCCGCTCCGGGCCGTGGCAGCCGGGGTCCTTCGACCGGGTGCTGCTGGACGCGCCGTGCACCGGACTGGGCGCGCTGCGCCGTCGTCCCGAGGTGCGCTGGCGGCGGACCGCCGAGGACGTCGCCCCGCTCGTCGAGCTGCAGCGCGCGCTGCTCACCGCCGCGCTGGACGCCGTCCGGCCGGGCGGGGTGGTCGCGTACGTGACGTGCTCGCCGCACACCGCCGAGACCGTCGAGGTGGTCGCGGCCGCCGTCGCCCGGGACGACGTGGAGCAGCTGCCGGTGGCGCCGCTGTTCCCGGACGTGCCCGACGCCGCCCGTGGTGACGCGGTGCAGCTGTGGCCGCACCGGCACGGCACGGACGCGATGTTCATCGCGCTGCTGCGCCGGGTCTAGTCGCGCTGCTGCGCCGGGTGTGGTCGCGCTGCTGCGCCGGGCCGGGTGTGATCTCGCCGGCCCGCCGCGCGGACCTGCGGGTTCTCCCCGACCATCGTCCGGTGACCTCCTCGCCGGCCGTCGGGACCACGGCGGGACCCGGGGAGCCGCGGCCCCACCTGATGGACCGGCGGGGCTGGCGGACGCTGCGCGCGGACCCGGCGGGGCTGGTGGTCGGCACCGTGTTCGCGCTGCTGGCGATGACCCCCTCGCTGCTGCCCCGGACCTGGTTCTTCCAGGCGGTGGTCAGCGGCATCTCCGCGGCCATCGGCTACGGGGTCGCGGTCGGGCTGGTGTGGTTGCTGCGGCGGTGGTCGCGGTGGCAGCAGGTGGAGGCGTGGGCCCGGGCGCGCGTGCCGGGCTGGGTGCGGACGACGGCGTGGCTGGTGCTGCTGGTCGCCGTCCCGGTGTCGCTGCTGGTGGTGCTGACCATCGCCTCGGACTGGCAGCGGGAGGTCCGGGCGCTGATCGGCCTGCCGGGGGAGACCGCGGCCGGCTGGCTGCGCGCGGCCCCGGCGATCGTCGTGGTGGCGGTGCTGCTGGTCGCGCTGGCCCGCGGGGTGCGCTGGATCGGCCGGCTGGTCACCCGGGGGCTGCGCCGGGTGCGGTTGCCCCAGCGGCCGGCGCAGGTGATCGGTGGACTGGCGGCGCTGGCGGTCGTGGTCGGGCTGGTGGAGGGCGTGGTGCTGCGCTGGGCTCTGTCGGCGGCGGACACCAGCTTCAGCGTCACCAACGACGAGACCAAGGACGGGGTCGAGCAGCCCACGCTGGCTGAGCGCTCCGGGTCGCCGGGGTCGCTCGCGGCGTGGGACACGCTGGGTTCGGAGGGGCAGGCCTTCGTCGCCGGCGGGCCGTCCCGCGCGCGGATCGCGGGAGCTGCCGGTGTCGACGAGGACGCCGTCACCGTGCCGATCCGGGCCTACGTCGGCCTGGAGTCCGCCGACGCCCCCGAGGACCGGGCCGCGCTCGCCGTCGCCGAGCTGGAGCGCACCGGCGCGTTCGACCGCGAGGTGCTGGCCGTGGTGACGACGACCGGGACCGGCTGGGTGAACAGCGCGGCGCCCCAGGCCCTGGAGCTGGTCTACGGCGGGGACACCGCGACGGTGGCCACCCAGTACTCCTACCTGCCGAGCTGGCTGTCCTTCATCGTCGACCGTTCCCGCGCGGCCGCCGCCGGTCGGACGCTGTTCGACGCCGTGTACGAGCGGGTGCAGCAGCTGCCCGAGGCCGGCCGCCCGCGGCTGCTGGTCTACGGCGAGAGCCTGGGCTCGGCCGGTTCGGAGGCGGCCTTCTCCGGTCTGGCCGACATCCGGGAGCGTGCCGACGGCGTGCTGTGGGTCGGCCCGCCCAACAGCAACGAGCTGTGGTCGGCGTTCGTGGAGCGCCGGGACCCGGGCGAACCCGAGGTGGAGCCGGTGTACGCGGGTGGGATCGCCGTCCGCTTCGGGTCCGGGATCGAGGACCTCGAGGAGCCGCCCACCGAGTGGCTGGACCCCCGGGTGGTCTACCTGCAGCACCCCACCGACCCGATCGTCTGGTGGTCCCCGGACCTGCTCCTCACCCGGCCGGACTGGCTGGTGGAGCCCCGCGGGGAGGGGGTCTCGCCGGCCATGAGCTGGTACCCCGTCGTCACCTTCTGGCAGGTGACGGTGGACATGACCAACGCCCAGTCCCCACCCGACGGGTACGGCCACAACTACGGTGACCTGCTGCTGGACGCCTGGCTGCTGATCGCCCCGCCCGACGGCTGGACCGCCGCCGACACCGACCGGGCCCGTGCCGTCGTCGGCTGACGCCCCCCTGGAGGACCTGTGACCGACCCCCTCGTCATCCCCCCGCCGCCGGCGTTCGCCGCGCAGGCCAACGTCGGTGCCGAGGTGTACGCCCGGGCCGAGGCCGACCCGCTGGCCTTCTGGGCCGAGCAGGCCGGCCGGCTGCAGTGGGACACCCCCTGGCACACCGTCTTCGACGACGCCGACCTGCCCACGGCCCGCTGGTTCGACGGCGGCCGGCTCAACGTGGCGGTGAACTGCGTCGACCGGCACGTCGCGGCCGGACGGGGCGAGAAGGTCGCGCTGCACTGGGCGGGCGAGCCCGGCGACGGCCGCACCGTCACCTACGCCCAGCTGCAGGACGAGGTGTGCCGACTCGCCAACGCCCTGGCGGAGCTCGGCGTCGTCGCGGGGGACCGGGTGGTGCTGTACCTGCCGGTGCTGGTGGAGACCGTCGTCGCCACGATGGCGTGTGCGCGCATGGGCGCGGTCGTGTCGCTGGTCTTCGGCGGGTTCTCCGCGCAGGCGCTGCGGTTCCGGGTCGCCGACACCGGCGCGAAGCTGCTCATCGCCTCCGACGGGCAGTTCCGCCGCGGGCAGGCGGTGGGGGTCAAGGCCGCCGCGGACGAGGCGGTCGAGGGCCTCGACCACGTCGAGCACGTGCTCGTCGTCCGGCGCACCGGGGAGGCCGACGTGCCCTGGACCGAGGGCCGCGACGTGTGGTGGCACGACGTCGTCGACCGGCAGTCCACCGAGCACACCGCGCCGTCCTTCGACGCCGAGCACCCCCTGTTCATCGTCTACACCTCGGGGACGACGGGGCGGCCCAAGGGCCTGGTGCACACCACCGGCGGCTACCTGACGCACGCCAGCTGGACGCACTGGGCGTTGTTCGACCTCCAGGACGACGACGTCTACTGGTGCCAGGCCGACCTGGCCTGGGTCACCGCGCACACCTACGTGCTCTACGGCCCGCTCTCCAACGGCGCGACCCAGGTCGTCTACGAGGGGAGCCCGCTCACCCCGCACCCGGGCCGGCACTTCGAGCTCATCCAGCAGCACCGGGTGACGACGTACTACACGGCGCCGACGCTGGTCCGGACGTTCATGAAGCACGGCCCGCAGCTGCCCGCCGGGTACGACCTGTCCTCGTTGCGGCTGCTCGGCTCGGTGGGGGAGGCGATCAACCCCGAGGCGTGGCGCTGGCTGCACGAGCACGTCGGTGGCGGCCGGTGCCCGGTGGTGGACACCTGGTGGCAGTCCGAGACCGGTGCCGCCGTGATCGCGCCGCTGCCCGGGGTCACCCCGCTCAAGCCCGGCTCGGCGACCGTGCCGCTGCCCGGCCTGGCCGCCACCGTCGTCGACGACGCCGGCGTGGAGACCCCGCCCGGTGTCGAGGGCAACCTGGTGATCACCCGGCCGTGGCCCGGCATGGCGCGCACCGTGTGGCGCGACCACGACCGCTTCGTGCGCTCCTACTGGGCGCCGTACGCGGAGCGGGGCTGGTACCTGGCGGGGGACTCGGCGTCCAAGGACGAGGACGGCTACATCTGGATCGGCGGCCGGATCGACGACGTGCTCAACGTGTCCGGGCACCGGCTGTCCTCCATCGAGCTGGAGTCGGCGTTGGTGTCGCACCCGCGGGTCGCCGAGGCCGCCGTCGTGGGGGCGCCGGACGACGTCACCGGCCAGCGGATCGTCGCCTTCGTCATCACCCGTGACACCCCCGGTGCCGACGACGCCGGCCTCACCGAGGAGCTCCGCGCCCACGTCGCCACCCGGGTCGGGGCGGTCGCCAAGCCCCGTGAGGTGGTCGTGGTGACCGACCTGCCCAAGACGCGCTCGGGCAAGATCATGCGGCGGCTGATGGCGGACATGACCGCCGGGCGCGGTGGTGGCGACGTGACGTCGTTGACCGACGCCGGGTCGATGACCGTGGTGGAGGACGCGTGGGCGGCGCACGTCGCCGGGCGTCGTGAGGGCGGCTGACCCGGCACCGCCCGGTCAGCTGACCAGCAGTGCTGCCCCCGCGCCCAGGGCGACGACGACCAGCACGACCACCAGCACGACCACCGCGACGAGTGCGCCGCCACGCCGACCGCTCGCCCAGCGGAACCCCCACCCGGCCACCGGCGCCGCACGGGGCGGTCCCGGCGGGTCGGCCAGCCAGCGACGCCCGTCCGCCGTACGACCCCGCACCCACCGCGTGGCCACGGCGGTGCTCGCGGTCATCGACAGCCCGCCGACGACGACCGCCGGCCAGGGACGCTGCAGCACTCCGGCGGCGAGGAAGCACACCAGGGCGACCGGGAGGAGCCAGGCACCCCAGCCGAAGGCGGCAGCGTGGAGGGCCTGCCGATCGGCCCGCTCCCGGAGGCCGGGCCCGGGGTCCTCGCGGCGGCGCAGGGCGCGTTCCACCGCGCGTCCGGTCGCGCCGCGCCTGCGGGCCGCGGGCACCGACCTGAGGACGACGACCGTCACCGCGACCAGTGCCGAGTACCCGGCGACGGCGATCGCCCCGGCCCGCCCGGACAGGCCCAGTGCCTGACCGGTCAGCAGGAACTGCCCGAGGAACCACGCCGAGACGACGGGTGCGAACGCCCACTCCGCGGCGGTCCCCCGGTCGGCAGGAGGGGCAGGGGCGTGCCCGCTCACCGTGGCCCGCCGGGGTACCGGTCCGCCTGGGCGACGGGGGATCCGCTCCAGGAGTCGCGAGTCCGGTCGCGTCCGGTCCCGCCTATTCCACCTCGACGGGCGGGTCCCGCAACCAACGGCGCGCCCACCGGGCCCGCACGGCCGCGGACGTGACCCCGACGACGCCGATCACGAGCCAGCCTGCGCCCAGGAGGAGGTCCGTCCTGTCGCCCTCCCGGTTCAGCCAGTAGGCGCCCACCGCGAACTGCAGCACGGACACCGGGACCGCGTACCGGACCTCCCGCTGGGCCCGCTCCGCGATGTCGCGGATGCGTGGGCGGGCGGCGAGTCCCACGGGCACGTGGTGTCTGAGCCCGTAGGTGGCGCGTGCCTCGTCCAGGTCCCGCTGCCACCCCGGGTCCTCGCCGCTGGCGCGGCGCCACAGTCGCCACGGGTCGTTGCCCGCGGAGCGCTCGACCGCCCACCAGCCGAGCAGCACGATGACCGTGAGCGAGCCGATCGCGAACAGCCCCGGACCGGTGACGGGGTGGCCGGCGGTCACCACCACCACCACCGCGGCCACGGGTACGAGCCCGAGGAACGCGCGGCGGGCGCGCCGACGCCGTCGGGCAGCCGGCGTCCACGGGGGTGCAGGTGCCTCCAGGTCGGCAGACGTGCGGGCCTCGCTCACACGCTGGCCGGCGTCTCGCGCAGCCGCCAGGCCAGCGGCGCCCCACCGAGCGGCAGCACCGCCGGCCCCGCGGCCAGCGCGTCGCCCCGCACGACAGCGGCGACCACACAGGCGGCGGCGAGCAGGCACGCCGGCGTGAGGACCGGCCACACCCCCCACCGGGGCGGCGGCGAGCTGGGCAGCAGGTCGCCCGCCACGAGCACGGCGACCAGGGTCCCGGCCAGGACGAGGACGGCAGTCCCGCCCCCCGGCATCAGCACCCCGGCCGCCCAGACCGACCCGGCGGCCCACGGCCCCACCAGCAGCAGCCGACCCACGAACTCCCTGGTCGTCACGGGGACGAGCATGATCCACTCCGCGCGACACCGCACTCCGTGGCCCGCCCGGTCTCGCACGATCGAGCCCAGGTGGGCCACCCGGTCCGCAGCACCCGGCAGGCGCCGTCGCCGCCCGCACCTACGATCACCCGGTGTCCCGCACCCCGATGATCGCGCCCAGCCTGCTGTCCGCGGACTTCGCCCGGCTCGCCGAGGAGACCGCCCGGATCGCCGACGCCGACTGGGTGCACGTCGACGTCATGGACGCCCACTTCGTGCCGAACCTGACCCTCGGGCGGCCCGTGGTGGAGGCGATCGCGCGGGTCAGCCCGGTGCCGCTGGACTGCCACCTGATGATCGAGGACCCGGAGCGCTGGGCCCCCGGCTACGCCGAGCTCGGCGCCCGCAACGTCACGGTGCACGCCGAGGCCTGCACCGGTGACCCCCGCGACCTGGCCCGTGACCTGCGCGCCGCCGGCTCGCTGGCCGGCCTGGCGATCAAGCCGGGCACCCCGCTGGAGCGGTACACCGAGGTGCTCAAGGACTTCGACACCCTGCTGGTGATGAGCGTCGAGCCCGGCTTCGGCGGCCAGTCCTTCATCGCCGACGTGCTGAGCAAGGTCCGGGAGGCCCGTCGGCTCGTCGACACCGGCCACCTGGAGCTGCTCGTCGAGATCGACGGCGGCATCAACGCCGACACCATCGAGCTCGCCGCCGAGGCCGGCGTCGACGTCTTCGTCGCGGGCTCCGCCGTCTACGGCGCCGACGACCCGGCCGCGGCCATCGCCGCGCTCCGGGCGCAGGCAGCCCGCGCGTCCGCACCCCGGTGACCCCGGGGGAGCTGCCCGCCCACGAGCTCGCGGCCATGGCCCGGGCCCGGGAGCTGGGCTGGTCCGGGCTTGGCCGCACCAGCCCCAACCCCGCCGTCGGCGCCGTCGTCCTCGACGCGGCCGGGCAGGTCGTGGGGGAGGGGGCGACCCAGCCCCCAGGCGGGCCGCACGCCGAGGTCGGCGCTCTGACGCAGGCCGGCGAGCGGGCGCGCGGCGGCACCGCCGTCGTCACGCTCGAGCCGTGCAACCACACCGGCCGCACCGGGCCCTGCGCGCAGGCCCTGCTGGCCGCCGGTGTCGCCCGCGTCGTCGTCGCCGTCCCCGAGCCCACCGACCTCGCCCAGGGCGGCGCCCGGCGGCTGCGGGACGCCGGCGTCGACGTCGTCACCGGGGTGGAGCAGGCGGCCGCCGAGGACGGCGCGCTCGCCCCGTGGCTGACCGGCGTCCGGGAGCACCGGCCGCAGGTGGTCTGGAAGGTCGCCAGCACCCTGGACGGCCGGGTCGCCGCCGCCGACGGCACCAGCCGCTGGATCACCGGCCCGGTCGCCCGCGCGGCCGTCCACCGGCTGCGCGCGACCTGCGACGCCGTCCTCGTCGGCTCCGGGACCGTGCTCACCGACGACCCCCAGCTCACCGTCCGCGACGACGACGGCCACGACGTCGCCCACCAGCCGCTGCGGGTCGTGCTCGACCGGCGCGGCCGCGTCCCGGCCACCGCCCGGGTCCGGGACGACGCCGCCCGCACCCACCTCAGCGCCGCCGCCGACCCCGCGGCGCTGCTCGCCGAGCTGTGGGCCCTCGACGTCCGACGGGTGCTGCTGGAGGGCGGCCCCACGCTGGCCGCCGCGTTCTTGACCGCCGGCCTCGTCGACGAGGTCGTGCTGCACCTGGCCCCCCAGCTGCTGGGCGCCGGAGCGACCCTGGTGGGGGACCTGGGAATCACCACGATGTCCCAGGCGCTGCAGCTCGAGACCCTGGACGTCACCCCCCTGGGGAGGGACGTGCAGGTCCGGCTCCGACCCACCCGTCACACTGGTGGCCACACCCGCACGGAAAGAGGCAGCTGACGTGTTCACCGGCATCGTCGAGGAGGTCGGCACCCTCGTCGTCCGCGACGACCAGGGCGACTCCGCGCGCCTGCAGGTCCGTGGCGCCAGGACCCTGGAGGGCGTCGCGCTCGGCGACTCCATCGCGGTCAACGGCGTCTGCCTCACCGTCACCGGCATGAGCGACGGCGTCTGGTCCACCGACGTCATGGCCGAGACGCTCAGGCGCAGCAGTCTGGGTGCGCTCACCGACGGCGACCCGGTCAACCTGGAGCGCGCGGTCACCGCCGGCACCCGGCTGGGCGGGCACATCGTGCAGGGCCACGTCGACGGCGTCGGCACCGTCGCCGCGGTCACCCCGAGCGAGAACTGGACCGTCGTCCGCATCGCGCTGCCCGCCGGCATCGCCCGCTACGTGGTCGAGAAGGGCTCCATCACCCTGGACGGCGTCTCCCTCACGGTGAGCGCGCTGTCCTCGGCCACCGACCCCGAGCCCTGGCTCGAGGTCTCCCTCATCCCCACCACCCTGCGCGAGACCACCCTCGGCACGCGCACCCCGGGTGACCCGGTCAACCTGGAGGTGGACGTCATCGCCAAGTACGTCGAGCGACTGCTGGAGGCACGCGCATGAGCGGCCAGCGCCTGGACTCCATCGAGGACGCGATCGCCGCGATCAAGAGCGGCCGGCCCGTCGTCGTCATCGACGACGAGGACCGCGAGAACGAGGGCGACCTGATCTTCGCCTCGGAGCTGGCCACCCCCGAGCTGGTGGCCTTCATGGTCCGGTACACCTCGGGCTACATCTGCGTCGCGGTCACCGAGGAGGACGCCGACCGGCTCGACCTCCCGCCGATGTTCCGGGTCAACCAGGACCGCCGCGGCACCGCGTACACGGTCACCGTCGACGCCCGCGAGGGCATCAACACCGGCATCTCGGCCACCGACCGGGCGCACACCATCGCGCTGCTGGCCAGCGCGGAGACCACCAGTGCCGACCTGTCGCGCCCCGGGCACATCGTGCCGCTGCGGGCCCGCGACGGCGGTGTGCTGCGGCGCCCCGGGCACACCGAGGCCGCCGTCGACCTGGCCGTGCTGGCCGGGCTGCGCCCCTCGGGGACGCTGTGCGAGGTCGTCAGCGAGAAGGACCCGATCGGCATGGCCCAGGGCGACGAGCTGCGGGTCTTCGCCGACGAGCACGACCTGGTGATGTGCTCCATCGCGGACCTGATCGCCTACCGCAAGCGCTTCGACAAGCTGGTCGAGCGGGTCGCCGAGGCCAAGGTGCCGCTGGCGCCGGGCCTGTTCACCGCGGTCGGCTACTCCAGCTCCTACGACGACCGTGAGCACGTCGCCTTCGTCTACGGCGACATCAGCGACGGCGAGGACGTGCTGGTCCGGGTGCACTCGGAGTGCCTCACCGGGGACGTCTTCGGCTCCCTGCGCTGTGACTGCGGCCCCCAGCTGCAGGCCGCGCTGGCCGCCGTCGCCGAGGAGGGCCGCGGGATCGTGCTCTACATCCGCGGCCACGAGGGCCGGGGGATCGGCCTGCTGCACAAGCTGCAGGCCTACCAGCTGCAGGACGCCGGTGTGGACACCGTGGACGCCAACCTGGACCTGGGCCTGCCCGCCGACGCCCGCGACTACGGCACCGGTGCGCAGATCCTGGTGGACCTGGGCGTGCACTCCATGCGGCTGCTGACCAACAACCCGGCCAAGCGCGCCGGGCTCGAGGGCTACGGCCTGCGGATCACCGGCCGGGTCGGGCTGCCCAGCCACGTGACCCCGGAGAACGTCGGCTACCTGCGCACCAAGCGCGACCGGATGGGCCACCTGCTGGAGATCGTGGAGCCCGACGAGGACATCCCGGTCCCGGTCGGCACGCACACCCCGATCCGCCGGCCCGAGCAGCCGCAGTGACCCCGCAGGCCACCCCCACCACCCAGCACGAGGAGACACGGCGATGAGCGGTTCCGGCGCCCCCGGCGAGCAGCAGATCGACGCGACCGGCCTGAAGCTGGCCATCGTCGCGGCCCGCTGGCACACCGAGATCTGCGAGGCGCTGCTGAGCCGGGCCGTGGAGTGCGCGCAGGCCCACGGCGTGCCCGAGCCCACCGTCGTCCGGGTCACCGGCGCCCTGGAGCTGCCCGTCGTCGCGCAGGCGCTGGCCGCCGACCACGACGCCGTCGTCGCGCTCGGTGTCGTCGTCCGTGGCGGCACCCCGCACTTCGAGTACGTGTGCGACGCCTTCACCGCCGGGCTGACCCGGGTCGCCCTGGACACCGGGGTGCCGGTCGGCAACGGCGTGCTCACCACCGACGGCGAGGCCCAGGCCCGCGACCGGGCCGGGCTGCCCGACTCCGCCGAGGACAAGGGCTGGGAGGCCACCGTGGCCGCGCTGGACACCGCGCTGACCCTGCGCTCGCTGCGCGCCCCCCAGCGCGACACCGGCTTCGGCATCGGCCGCTCCCAGTGACCCGGGGCGTCCCCGCGGGCACCACCTTCGACGACCTCTTCGCCGCGCTGTCGGCCAAGGTCGCCGCCGCCGACCCCGCCTCGGGGACCGTGCAGGCGGTCCAGGCCGGCGTCCACACGGTGGGCAAGAAGCTGGTCGAGGAGGCCGCCGAGTCCTGGATGGCCGCCGAGCACGAGAGCCCCGAGCGCGCCGCCGAGGAGCTCAGCCAGCTGCTGTACTGGGTCCAGGTGATGATGCTGGCCCGGGGCCTGACCTTGGACGACGTCTACTCTCACCTCTGAAGAAGGACCCTCCTGCCCACGGCGACGATCTCCGCGGGTCCCTGCAGGAGGGCCGTTGCACCCCGTCACCTTGGAGTCAGCAGTGCTGCGCGTCGCCGTCCCGAACAAGGGCGTCCTGTCCGAACCCGCAGCGGAGATGCTCTCCGAGAGCGGCTACCGGCAGCGGCGCAGCACCAAGGACCTCGCGGTCTACGACCCCGACAGCGACACCGAGTTCTTCTACCTTCGCCCCCGCGACATCGCCGTCTACGTCGCCGCCGGCACGCTGGACGTCGGCATCACCGGCCGGGACATGCTGCTGGAGACCACGCCGCCGGACACCGAGTCCCCGGCCGTGGAGGTCATGCCGCTGGGCTTCGGTCGCTCGTCCTTCCGGTTCGCCAGCCCGCTGGACGCCGGCATCGAGGACGTCCGGTCCCTGGCCGGCAAGCGCATCGCCACCGCCTACCCGGTGCTGCTGGAGCGCTTCCTCACCGAGCAGGGCATCGACGCCTCCGTGGTCAAGCTCGACGGTGCCGTCGAGACGGCCTGCCGGCTCGGCGTGGCCGACGCGGTCTGCGACGTCGTGGAGACCGGGACGACGCTGCGTCAGGCCGGCCTGCACGTCATCGGTGAGCCGGTGCTGACCAGCGAGGCGATCCTGGTGCAGCGCACCGGCGCCGAGGAGAACCCGGCCGTGGCCCAGCTGCAGCGCCGGCTGCGCGGGGTCCTGGTGGCCCGGCAGTACGTGATGCTCGACTACGACTGCCCCGACGACCTGCTGGCCCGGGCCACCGCGATCACCCCGGGCCTGGAGGGCCCCACGGTGAGCCGGCTGCAGACGGAGGGCTGGTCCGCCGTCCGGGCGATGGTGCCCCAGGGCGACACCAACCGGCTGATGGACGAGCTCTGGGACCTCGGTGCGCGGGCCATCCTGGTGACCTCCATCCACGCCTGCCGGATCTGAGCAGGCCGCCGCGCCGGCCCCCGAGGGGCACCGGCGCGGCGGGAGTTCCCGGTCAGGCCAGCCGCAGCTGCCGGACGACGACCGCGAGCAGCACCGCCAGCGCCCCGACGACGGCGACCGCGACGCCGATGCCCGACAGTGCCCCGGACAGCGCGATCACCAGCAGCGGGCACAGGAACTCACCCAGGAACAGTGCTGCGGTCCACCGCCCGGTGCCCCGGCCGCGCTCGGCGAAGGACAGCTGGGACACCACCCAGGTCAGCAGGCTGGGCAGCATCAGGCCGGTGCCGGCACTGGCGATCACGGCACCCAGCACGGCGATCGGGACGACGGGGGCCAGGCCCATGACGAGCAGGCCCAGGCCGGCCAGGCCGAACGCCGCCGGCAGCAGGAACCGGGGGCCGCGGGCGACGAACCGGGGGAACGAGGCGGCTCCGGCCGCGGTGGCCAGCGAGGCCAGCGCGGCGAACCCGCCGATGGCGGCGGTCTCGGTCACGCCGAGGCCGTCCAGGACGAAGGACAGCTCGACGATCGGGGTGTAGAAGACCACGCCGCCGACCAGCGTCACGCCCAGTGGCAGCAGCATCGGCCGCCAGGGCAGCGGCGGGAGCGCGGAGTCGGTCCCCGTGCGCACAGGGGCGGTCGGCGTCCACAGGAGCCGGGCCGCCAGCGCGGCCAGCGGCAGTCCGACCAGGTACAGCCAGAACGGCGTCCGCCAGTCCGAGCTGCCCAGCGCGCCGCCGAGGCCGAAGAAGACCGTGGCGGCGAGTGTGGTGACGATGGTCTGCAGGCCGAACAGCTTGGCCCGCCGGGCACCGGCGGAGTAGTCGGCCAGCAGCGTGGTGCAGCAGGTCATGATCGCTGCCTCGGTGATGCCGACGCCGATCCGGGTGGCCAGGATCGCCGGCAGCGAGTCCAGGAACACCGGTGCCGTCCCGACCACGGCGTACACGGCGAGGGCACCCACCAGCAGCCGCTTGCGCCCGACCGCGTCGACGACCCGGCCGGCGAAGGGGGCCAGCAGCGCGATCATCAGCGCCGGGGCGGTGAGCACCAGCGGGGCCAGCGCGTCGACGCCGGGGGTGCCGGCGAAGGCCCGCTGCAGGGTGGGCAGCACCGGGGAGAGCAGCACCGCGCCCAGGATCGGCATGGTGCTGGCCGCCATGAGGACGGCGATCTCGGCGCGGCCGGCGGGACGGCCGGTCGCGGGGTGCCGGGCACCGTCGTCGACCGGGGCCGCGATGGCCGCGGCTGCCGGGAGGGGACCGTCGAGGGTCTCGGACACGGGCGGGCTCCTGGGGGTCGGGTGCCGGACCTCGGTGACCGGCATCACTGCGACCAGGAGTGTGCTGACGGCGAGACCCGCTGACCAATAGATCTGCCGGCCTCCGGCATCACCGCCGTCGATGGGGCCCGGCAGGGTCAGTCCAGCGACGCGGTGGCCTGCCGGGCGGCCTGGACGGTGAGCCGGCGCAGGAAGACGTGCTCGGGGTCGCGGTCGTACACCGGGTGCCAGTACATCGCCTCGACCAGACCCCCGACGTCCACCGGGCACGGGAGGGTCCGCACCCCGGTGTCGCGGGGCAGCAGTGCGGCCAGCCGCCGCTGCAGCAGCGAGATCCGGGGAGAGCCGGCGACCAGGGTGGGCACGGTCAGGAAGCTCTCGGTGACCACCTGCACCCGGGGTTCGATGCCCTGCACCCGCAGGGCCCGCGCGGCCGGGGTGGACGCCGTCTGACCGTGGTAGACGACCACCCAGGGCAGCTCCCGGAGCTGCTCGACGGTGACGGCGTCATCGATCTCGGTGTTGTCGGTGGAGACCACCAGCACCCACTCGTCGGTGTAGAGGTCCTGGTGCGGCAGGTCGTCGACGAAGCCGCGGGGGAGCAGCATGAGGTCGCTGGCCAGCAGCGCCTGGTCGGCCCGGGCCACCAGCTCGGGGCTGTGCGGGGCCAGCCGCAGCCGGGCGTGCGGGGCGACCTCGGTCAGCAGGGCGCAGAGGGTGTCCCCGAGGACGGTGACGGCGTAGTCGCTGAGCAGCAGGGTGAACTCCCGGCTCGACGTCCCCGGGTCGAAGCCGGGCTGGGCGGAGAACACCCGCTGCACGCCCTCCAGGGCCAGCCGGGCCTGCAGCTGGAGCTGCACCGCCAGTGGTGTGAGCCGGTACTCGTTGCCCACCCGGGCCAGCAGCTCGTCGTCGAAGTGCCGCCGCAGCCTGCCCAGTGACGCGGACAACGCCGGCTGGCTGAGCCCCAGCTGCCGGGCCGCCCGGGTGACGCTGCGCTGCTGGAGCAGGGCGTCGAGGGAGACCAGCAGGTTCAGGTCCAGGTTGGCGACGTTCACGGCCGCGGACTGTAGTGCGTCCGGGCATCCACCGGAGTGATCCCGAGCATCACCGATCCCGTCTTCCCTGATGACCGTGCTGCCGCCGAGAGTGGCCCGAGTCACCGACGACCGGAAGGCACCATGACCCAGCCCAGAACCGCTCCCGCCGAGACCACCGACTGGTCCGACCCCGAGGCCGCCATCGCGGCCGCGGCCGCCCGGGTCTCCAACTGGGACCGCTGGGGTGCCGAGGACGTGCTCGGGACGCTGAACCTGCTGACCCCGGCCAAGCGGGTGCAGGGCGCCGGCCTGGTCCGCCGCGGGGACGCCTTCGACCTCACCCAGCACTTCAACGCCGAGGGCCCGCAGAGCGGTTGGCGCCGCCGGACCAACCCGGTGCACACGATGCTGGACACCGGGACCGACGCCGAGCGCGGCGTGCAGGGCTTCCCGCACGGCATCGGCGGCGCCGACGACGTGGTCGCGATGCCGCTGCAGTCCTCCACCCAGTGGGACGGGCTGGGGCACATCTTCGACCACGGCCGGGCCTGGAACGGCCGGCGGGCCGGCGACGTCGTCACCTCCATGGGCGACGCCCGCACCGGCATCGAGACCACCGCCGGCCGGTTCGTCGGCCGCGGCGTGCTGCTCGACGTCGCCCGGCACCTGGAGCCGGCCACCGCCGAGCTGCCCGACGGCTTCGCGATCACCCCGGCGCACCTGGACGCCACCGCGGCCGCCGCCGGCGTCGAGGTCGGCAGCGGGGACCTGCTGCTGGTCCGCACCGGACGGCTGGCCCGCGCCCGGCGCACGGTCGCCGCCGGGGAGGGCTGGGCCGGTTACGCCGGCGGGGACTCCCCGGGGCTGTCGTTCACCGCCCTGGACTGGCTGCGCGCGCACGACGTCGCCGCCGTCGCCACCGACACGTGGGGCGTCGAGGTGCGGCCGAGTGAGTTCTCGGCACCCACCTTCCAGCCCTTCCACCAAGTCGCCATCCCGCACCTGGGCCTGTTCCTGGGCGAGATGTGGGACCTGGAGGCGCTGGCCGCGGACTGCGCGGCCGACGGCGTCCACGAGTTCCTGCTCACCGCCCCGCCCCTGCCCGTGACCGGCGCCGTCGGCGCCCCGGTCGCCCCGATCGCCGTCAAGTAGGGAATCCCCGATGAGTGCAGTGCAGAACGTGCTCGTGGTCGGCGGCGGCCTCGCCGGTGCCGCGACCGCCGTCCACCTGGCCGCCGCCGGCGTGGCCGTCGACCTCGTCGAGGTCAAGCCCGACGTCCACGCCCTGGGCTCGGGCATCACGCTGCAGGGCAACGCCCTGCGCGAGCTGGACCGGCTCGGGGTCTGGGAGGCCGCCCGGGAGCGGGGCTACGCCTTCGACGTCACCGGCATCCGGGCGCCCGACCCGGCCGGGTCGGTGGTCGTCGAGGTGCCCGATGCCCGCACCGGCGGCCCGGCCTACCCGGCCGCCATGGGCATGACCAGGCCCGACCTGGCCGGCATCCTGCACGACCGGGCCACCGAGGTCGGCGCGAAGATCCGCTACGCGACGACGTCGACCGACCTGCGCCAGGACGCCGACGGCGTGGACGTCACCTTCTCCGACGGCTCGGCCGGCCGCTACGACCTGGTCGTCGGCGCCGACGGCGTCCGCTCCTGGACCCGGCGGATGCTGGGCATCCAGCTGGAGACCAGGCAGACCGGCATGGGCATCTGGCGGGCGTTCGGCCCCCGGCCGGCCGGGGTCACCCGCACCGACCTGTTCTACGGCGGGCCCTCCTACATCGCCGGCTACTGCCCGACCGGGGAGGACTCGGTCTACGCCTACATCGTCGAGGACGCCCAGGACCGCTCCACGCTGACCCCCGACGAGCAGCTGGCCACCATGCGGCAGCTGTCGGAGGCCTACCACGGCCCGTGGGACGAGATCCGGTCCACGCTCACCGACCCGAGCCGGGTCAACTACACCTGGTTCGAGAGCCACGTGCTGCCCGCCCCGTGGAACCGCGGCCGGGTCGTCCTCATCGGCGACGCCGCGCACACCTGCCCGCCGACCGTCGCCCAGGGCGGTGCGCAGGCCCTGGAGGACGCCGCCGTCCTCGGCGAGCTGCTCACCGGCCGGGACGCCCTGGACGAGGAGCTGTGGGACGCCTTCCACGGCCGTCGGTTCGACCGGGCCCGCACCGTCGTCGAGGCCTCCGACCAGCTCGCCCAGTGGCAGCTCGACCACGTCCAGGGCGACGTCCCCGCCCTGATGCGCTCCGTCGCGCAGCTCGTCAGCCAGCCCGCCTGAGAGGGAGAGACACCATGACCGCGCCCGAGAAGACCCGCCTGATCACCCACCTGCGCCACGTCGACCTGGCCGTGCCCGACCTGCGCCGACAGACCGACTTCTTCACCCACACCTGGGGCCTCAAGCAGGAGACCACCGACAGCGGCCTGTCCTTCCTGGCCGCCGAGGGCAGCCCGGAGCACTACGTCGTCCGGCTGCGCGAGGCCACCGACAAGCGGATCGACCTGATCTCCTTCGGTGCCGCCGACCGGGCCGACGTCGACACCCTGGCCGCCCGGATGGCCTCGGCCGGTGTGCAGCTGGTGCACGAGCCCACCGACCTGCAGACCCCCGGCGGCGGGTACGGCTTCCGGTTCTTCGACAACGAGGGCCGCACCGTGGAGGTGTCCTCCGCCGTCGCCGTCCGCGAGCACCGCAAGATCGAGGAGGGCGAGTCCGTCCCGGTCCGCCTCTCGCACGTGGTGCTCAACTCGACCGAGCCGGAGAAGACGGTCGCCTTCTACGAGCAGCACTTCGGGTTCGCGCTGTCGGACACCCTGATGCACCCGCGGATGGGCAACATGATGTATTTCCTGCGCACCAACGCCTGGCACCACTCGCTGGCGATCGCCCGTGGCCCGCACGCCTCGCTGCACCACGCCTCCTTCGAGCTGCGTGGCATCGACGAGTACATGCGCGGCACCGGGCGCGCCCTGCGCGCGGGTGTGGAGAAGATCTGGGGCCCGGGCCGG
Source organism: Klenkia sp. AC732 (assembly GCF_979256525.1). Lineage (NCBI taxonomy): Bacteria > Bacillati > Actinomycetota > Actinomycetes > Geodermatophilales > Geodermatophilaceae > Klenkia > Klenkia sp. AC732. Next base: position 111,702 of record NZ_CEEDOS010000008.1, read on the forward strand.
CACATGGCCGGGAACAACACGTTCTCCTACTTCCTGGACCCGCACGGCAACACGGTGGAGTACACGACCGAGCTGGACCTGGTCGACGAGGACACCTGGCACCCCACGCTCTACGACTTCTCCAACCCGGAGGTGTCCGACCAGTGGGGCACGGCCAACGCGATGAACGAGTTCGTCGCCAAGCAGTCGTTCAACGACCCGGACAAGGGCCTCTTCGTGGCCCCGCCCGTCTGATGCGGTTCGCCACCTACGCCCACGACGGGGTCGTGTCCGCGGGGGTCGTCTCCGACGCCGGCGTGCACGCCCTGCCCGGCACCACGGTGCTGGACCTGGTCCGCTCCGGCCTGCCGACCGCGCTGGCCGCGGGCGAGCAGGCCCTCGAGGGCCCGGCGCTGCCGCTGGACACCGTCCGCCTGCTGCCGCCGCTGCAGCCCCCCTCGGTGCGTGACTTCGTCACCTTCGAGGAGCACGTCGAGGGCGTCCGCAGGAGCATCGACGGGGTCGGGGGAGTGCCCGAGCGCTGGTACGCCGCCCCGACGTTCTACTTCACGCACCCCTTCGCCCTGGTCGGTGCGCACGACGACGTCGCCGTCCCGCCGGGGTCCCAGCGCTTCGACTTCGAGCTCGAGGTGGCCGCGGTCCTGGGCGCGGACCTGTCCTCCCCGACGCCGGAGCAGGCCCGCGAGGCCCTGTTCGGCTACACCGTCCTCAACGACTGGTCCGCGCGGGACCTGCAGGCCGCCGAGATGCAGGTGAGCCTCGGCCCCGCCAAGGGCAAGGACTCGGCGACGACGTTGGGCCCGTGGCTGGTCACTGCCGACGAGCTCGAGCCCTACCGGGACGACGAGGGCTTCCTCGCCCTGGACATGCGCGTCACGGTCAACGGCGAGCTGGTCGGGCAGGACCTGCTGTCCAACATGGGCTGGCCGTTCGAGGAGCTGGTCGTCTACGCCGGCCGCGGCACCCGGCTGCTGGCCGGCGACGTCCTGGGCTCGGGCACCTGCGGCAACGGCGGGTGTCTGGCCGAGCTGTGGGGCCGGGACGGCGACGCCGCACCACCCCCGCTGCAGGTCGGCGATGTCGTCGAGATGACCGTCGAGGGCATCGGCACCATCCGCAACCGGGTGGTTGCGGGACTCGACCTGCCCCCCACACCGCGTGCCCGGCAGCGCCCGCGCGCCCGCACCCGTCCCTGACCGCACACCCCCGTACCGAGAGGCACCCCCGTGTTCGAGTACTTCCCCGGCAACTACGTGTGGAACCTGGGCGTCGTCGCGACGCTCAACTCCGGCGGCCTGATCGACGAGGTCGACCGCGCCTGCCGGCCGATCAAGGAGGCCGCGCAGCAGGGCGAGGACGCCGGCACCGCGGACTTCCTGCGCGCCTGGACCGCGCTGACCGACCAGCTGGTCGGCCAGGCCGAGGAGGCCGAGAAGGCCGGCCACACCCGCACCGCGGGGCAGCTGTACTCCCGCGCCACCAACTACCTGTGCCAGGCCGAGCGGATGCTCGCCCACACCAACCCCGACCGGGTGCCCACCTACCGCCGGGTGCTGGAGCTGGCGGAGAAGGCGTTCGCGCTGCACAGCCCGCGGGTCAGCCGGGTCGAGATCCCCTACGAGGGCCAGAGCCTGCCGGCGTACTTCAGCGCCGCCCCGGCCACCGACGACGGCCCGGCGCCGGTCGTCGTGCTGGTCAACGGCCTGGACTCGACCAAGGAGCACATGTACTCGTCGGGCCACTGGCTCGAGCTGGCAGAGCGCGGCATCTCCTGCCTGATGCTGGACCAGCCCGGCACGGGTGAGTCGCTGCGCCTGCAGGGCATCACCGCCCGCATCGACGCCGAGGTCTGGGCCGGCGCGGCCGTGGACTGGCTGGAGACCCGCACCGACGTCGACCCGGCGCGCATCGGCGTCGTCGGCTGGTCGCTGGGCGGCTTCTACTCCCCGCGCGCCGCGGCGTTCGAGAAGCGGTTCGCCCTCTGCGTGGCCTGGGGCGCCAACCACGACTGGGGCGCCGTGCAGCGTCGCCGGGCCGAGCGCGAGGGCGAGCGGCCGGTGCCGCACTACTGGTCGCACGTGCTGTGGGTGTGGGGCATCGAGGGCGACGAGCACCACCTGGACGCGTTCCTGGACTTCGCCGACGACGTCAACCTGGACGGCGTCGTCGAGCAGATCACCGTGCCGTTCCTCATCGCGCACGGCGAGGACGACCGGCAGATCCCGCTGGCCTACGCGCACCGCTCCTACGACCAGGCGGTCAACTCCCCCAAGCGCGAGCTGCGGGTCTTCACCCCCGAGGAGGGCGCCACCGAGCACATCGGGCTGGACCACCTGTCGCACGTCAGCGTCTTCGTCGCCGACTGGGTGGCCGACACCTTCGCCGAGCTCGCCCGCTGAGGCCCGTCGGGACCGGCGGCCTCAGACGTCCCAGAGGTCGCCGGCTCCCGCGGCGCTGACCCGTCCCGGCGTCGGGGCGGTCACCGTGGTGAGCCCGGCGTCGGGCTCCCGGACGACGGCCCAGCCGCGCGACAGCCGGATCGGGACGTCGGGGCCCCCGTCGCCGGCGCCGAGGGTGACCGTGCCGGTGCTCGCGGGGGCGGTGACGACCAGCGAGCTCAGGGGCTGGTCGCCGTCGGCCCACACATCGCACCGGGCGACGACGGTCAGCGTCGCGGGATCCGTGCCGGCGGGATGCCCGGTGCTGCCGCACCCGCCGGTCGAGCCGTACCCGCCGGTGGTGACCGACCAGGCCGTCGTGGTCACCACGGCGCCGTTGGGCAGCACGACCGCCAGCACCACGACGTCCGCCGGCTGGCCCGAGCTGCTGGGGACCTCCCCGGACCACAGGACGCTGACCCGGAGCTGGTCCGCGGAGATCCCGGTGGGCAGCAGGACCTCGTCCAGGGCCGCGGTGAACACCTGTGCCTGGACCGGGTCGCGACCGGGGCCGGCGCGCAGCGTCGGCGGGGCGGGACCGGTGACCGGGTCGCCGGACCAGCCGAAGGCCCCCCAGGCCTCACCGACCTCGGCCTGGCTGCCGTCCGGTCGGACCACCCGGTAGGACGCCGTGGTGCCGCCCTTCCCGGCGGGGCCGACCAGCACGCCGTCCGCGGACTCCACCGTGCGCCACTCCCGGACGGCGGTGCCCGTGGCGTCCAGCGCGACCCCGGGGGAGTACTCCACGGTGTCCCCCGGGACGACCAGGGCGATGAACAGCCCGGGGTCACCGACGACGCCGGCCACCGAGTGGAGGAGTGGGCCCTGGGCCCCGCCGTCCTGCTGCAGCTGGTCCACCGGGGCGCCGATCGGTCCGGCGTACCAGGTCTGCAGGACGCCCAGGCCGTTCTCCCCGACGACCAGCGCCACCCGCTGGTCACCGACGTCCCCGGCGAAGAGGACGCGGCGCGTGGCGACGGGTGTGCCGAGGAGCACCGGTCCGGCTGCCTCCAGCAAGGCGTCCAGGTACGCCTGGTCCCCGGCCAGCGACCCGCGGGTCCCCAGTGTCAGCAGCGGGGACGCAGGCGCGGCGCTGGGCTCCAACGGGAAGAAGGTGACGCTGCCGTCGGACACCGAGGTCTCCTCGGCCGGGGTGGCTGTCGCCGTCGACGGGGCGGCAGCGGGAGACTCGGCGGGACCGCCGTCCCCGGGCACCAGCACGCTGCCGACCACCAGCGCCGCGGCGACCGCGGAGGCCGTGGCCCACCGCAGGCGCCGGCTGCGTCGGGCGGCCCGCACCCGCAGCGGCAGCAGCAGGTCGGCGCCGTCCGGGCTCCCGTCCAGGGCCAGGACGCCGTCCAGCCGGGCGGGCAGGTCCGCGGGGTCGGGCACCTCGGCGGCGACCTGGGCCTCGGCCGACCGCAGCAGCCCGGCGGCGCCGGGGACCAGGCGTCCCACGGCCCCGGGGTCCAGCTGCTCGGCGTGGGTCAGCACGAGCACGGTGCGCTGGTCGAGGGTCAGCCGGTCCAGGGCCGCCTCGGTGGCCCGGGCCGCGGAGACGTCGGCGGGGGAGACCCACCAGGCGTCGGTGGGCACCTCGGCGTCGATCGAACCGGCACCCCGGCCCAGTCCTGAGCGGCGGCCGCGGAGGGCACGGACCAGGCGGGCCAGCGCCGCCTCCCGGGTGGCCGGCCGCCGGGCGAGCACCCGCACCAGCAGGTCGGCGCCGGCGCCGGGGGACCCGGTCAGCAGCCGGGCGGTGCCCAGCAGCGAGTGCCCGTCCAGCTCCGGTGTCCCGCCGCGCCCCCGCACGGGTCCAGTGAACCGGCTCGGTGCCGTCTCGACCAGGGCCCGCGGCGGACGGATCGGTCTCTCAGCGCGGCCGGGTGGTCCGCTCGGCCAGGTCGATCGCGGTGCACAGGCCCAGTGCCATGGCCCGCCCGCTGGTCGCGCCGGTGGCCAGCAGGGTGGCCAGTGCGCCGGTCAGGTCGCCCTGGCCGACGAGCCCGCGGACGACGGCGGCGAACTCGCCGCTGACCCGGCCGGCGGCGGCGTGCCGCAGCAGGGCGCGGGAGAGCTCCGTGGTCCGGCCCGCGGCGAGGGCGTGCACGCCGGCCCCGAAGCGCTCGGCGTCGGGGTGGCCCAGCAGAACGAGCCCGGCGACGGTGCCGGCCAGCACGTCGTCCCCTGCGGGGGTGAGGCCCGGGCCCAGGCCGACGAGCCGGGTGGCCGTGCGCAGCGCGGCGTCGAGGTCGGCGCGGCGGACGGCGCCGCGCAGGGCGGCGAGCGGGCCGCTGGGGCCGCCGGGCAGGCCGGGGAGGGTGAAGGCGCTGTGCGGGCTGTCGCCGTAGAGCGTGGTGCGCAGCGTCCGCACGCCCTCGGGCAGCAGCGAGGGCTGGGCGCCGGGCAGCTTGGGGCGCGGCTCCCACCAGGCGGCGGCCGAGACGGTGAGGTCGCCGACGGTGAGCCGGCCGGCGCCGACGGTGGCCGGGGCGCCGGAGGGCACGGAGACCAGCGGGCGGCCGTTGGCCGGCCGGGAGAGCACCAGGCCCAGCGGCAGCCGGGCGGCGTCGGAGGTGAGCACGCCGACGACGTCGGTGCCCTGCGGGGTCTGCACGGCCAGGTAGACGGCGGCGGGCACGGACAGCAGCACCCGGGCCTGGCGCACCGGGCCGCGCAGCAGCTCGGCGACGCCGGTGCTGGCCGCGGCGGGCACGCTGGCGCCGGGGGCGCGCACCGGTCGGGCGGTGCGGGCGGCGGCCTGCGCGGACTCGCGGGGCAGCGGGATGGTCGGCACGCCGACCCGGGCGGCCCGGCCGGGTCCGCCGGTGGCCGCGGTCCGCCGGTGGCCGGCGGTCGTCGGGCTGGAGTCTGCGGTGCGCATGGGGGTGGCCCTCTCCCGTGGAGTCCGACGACCGGGGTCGGCAGTCGTCGTCGGCACGGTCGGCGGCCGGGTGGCACGGGCGGGCGCCCACGCGCCGTCACCGACGCTTACCATCCCGGCACGGCCACACCGTGCAGGTCTCGAACCTAAGCGGCGCGTCGACGAGGTCCGTATGGCGAGACTCGCCAAGAATGGCTCCCGCGGGACGGGGAGCTCTGACAGGATCTCCGGCAACGGGTGGGACGAGTGGGCGACATGGGGGGACGAACGGTGACCGAACGTGAGTCTTCGATGACAGTGACTGCGATGGGTCATCGCACGGCTCCACTGCGTGAGATCAACCTGCGGCCGGAGCCGGTGCTCTCCCGCGTCGCGCCGGCCGAGCGGACCGCGCTGGAGGACAGCATGGGCCTGTCGGTCACCCAGCTGCTGGCCCTCACCGACGGCACCCTGGTGGCCGGCTCCGCCGGGGCCGGCCGGGTGGTGCGCCAGGTCGTCGTCGACGACCCCGCCGACCCGCTCGCCGGCGCCGGCCCCGACGTCCTGGTCGTGCTGGGCGCGCGGCTCCCGCCGGCCGACCCGGCCCAGTGCCGGGCGCTGATCGAGCGGCTGTCCGCCCTGGGCACGGCCGCGCTGGCCTACCGCGACGCCGACGGGCCGCCCGCCGTCCCCACCGAGGTGCGACTGGAGGCCGACCGGCGGGGCTTCCCGATCGTCGCGCTGCCGCGCGGGTCCCGGCTGGACACCGTGGTCGCCGAGGTGTTCGGCGCGATCGTGTCCAAGCAGACCCAGGCGCTCAGCCTCGCCGACCGGATGCACAACCAGTTCATCGACGTCGCCCTGACCGGCGGCGGGCTGGCCGAGGTGACCTCCCAGGCGGCCAGCTTCCTGGACGGCGCCGCGGTCCTCGGGCTGGGCCCGGACCGCGAGATCGCGACCACCGCCGGCCCCTCCGAGGACGTCGCCGAGGTCCGCGACTGGCTCTGGCTGCTCGACGCCGCCGCCGACGACGCCTTCGCCGACCTCGCGCCGTCCCGGCGGCTGTCGGAGAACCGCGCCGACCAGGCCATCGTCACCCCGGCCGACGTGCTGGCCGACGCCGACCTCTCCCCGGCCGACGGCATCCTGCTGGTGCCCGGCCACCACGAGCTGCCCGGCGGGGTGGGGGAGTACGCCGTCGCCCCGATCATGGCCGGCGACCAGCGCCACGGGTGGTTGGTCGCGGTCAACCGGCACGGGCCGATGCTGGTGGGTGCCGGTGCGGTGCTCGAGCGCGGCGCGGTCATCGCCGCGCTGTCCGAGATCCGCCACCAGGCCGTGCACTCGGTCGAGCTGCGCTTCCAGGGCGACCTGGTCCGCCGGCTGGTCGGCGGGACGGTCGGGCACACCGAGCGGGCGCTGGCGCACACCCGCACCTTCGGCTGGCGGCTCGACGGGCCGGTCGTGGTCATGGTGACCGCCACCGAGACCGTCGCCGACGCCTCCGCCGACCCCACCCGCGCCCTGGACGTCCTGGACCGGCTCGCCGATGGCTGGCGGGCCGCGATCGAGTCCGAGGTGTCCGGTGCGGCCGTCGCCGGGCTGGCCACCGACATCGTCACGGTGCTGCCGCTGGACGGACGCTCCCCCGAGGAGGTCACCGCGCTCGTCTCGGCGGTCACCGGCCGGGTCAACGCCCGGCTGCGCCGCATCGGCCGGGTGCTGGCCACCGGGATCGGCCGCCCCGCGGGGTCGCTGCCGGCGCTGGGCGACGCGCACCAGCAGGCCACCCGGGCGCTGCAGGTGGGCCAGGAGATCTACGGCGAGGCCACCGTCACGCACTTCGACCAGCTGGGCGTGTTCCGGCTGCTGTCGCTCATCCCCGACGGCAACGAGCTGCGCTCCTACGTCGACGAGACCCTCGGCCCGCTGGCCGACGCCAGCGACCCGGACTCGGCGGACCTGCGCGACACCCTGCGGGTGCTGCTGGAGACCAACCTCAACGTCGCGGAGTCCGCGCGCCGGCTGCACTTCCACTACAACACGATGCGCTACCGGATCGGGAAGCTGGAGCGGATGCTCGGGCCCTTCACCTCCGACCCGACGCTGCGGCTGAACCTGCTGCTCGCGCTGCACGCGGCCCGGATGCGCGGCCTGGACCAGCTGCACCGGCCGCCGGTCGAGGCCGGCGGGCCGATCGTGCCCGACGACGGCCTGGACGCGCTCAGCCGCTGACCCGGTCGGTCAGTGGAGCAGGCGGCCGGACCCGACGCCGGCCGCCGTGCGGGCCGCGACCGTGGCCCACGCGGTGGCCAGCACCAGCCAGGCCAGCACGGCGGCCACGGTGAGCGCCGCCGACCCGGTCTGCTCGGCCAGCCCGGAGGTGCCGGTGACCACGGTGCCCACCGGGAAGACGAAGGACCACCAGGCCAGCGAGAACGGGATGCCGTGGCGCGCCGCACGGATGGTGACCGTCGCCGCGAACGCCGCCCAGGCCAGCGCCAGCGTCCAGACCGGCAGCCCGAACCCCAGGGTGAGGGCGCCCAGCCGGTCGGCGACCGTCGCGGGCAGCACCCGCGGCGCCTGCCCGCCCAGGGTGTGCACCGCGGTGATCGACTGGCCCAGCGGGCCCAGCACCACCCACAGCACCGGGACGGCGCCCGCCGCAGGCAGCCCGTGCCGCACGGTGCGCCGCGCGACGAGGGTCAGCACGACCGCGCTCGCCGTCAGGCTGACCAGCACGAAGGCGTAGCAGGCCAGCAGCAGGGGCAGGGCCAGGACGTCCGGTGCGTGCGGCACCAGCAGGGCCCCGGTCGCCGCCGAGACCATCGGCGGGACCACCGGCACCAGCCACCCCGCCGAGGGCGAGCGGCTGTCGGTGGCGTGCCGGGTGCGCGTGCGCAGGGGCACCAGGATCAGGGTCACCAGCCCGCCGACCGTGCCGACGGACCACAGCACCACGTCCAGGGCCAGTGCCGCCGGGAGACCCACGACGTCCCGGCCGACCAGCAGGGTCGCCGCGCCGAAGGCCAGCAGCGCCATCGGGGGAGCGCCCCAGGAGTGCGCCATCACCGGGTCGTCGAGGTGGCCCCGGGCGGCGGCCGGGTGCCGGTGCCAGTGCAGGGCGGTCGCCGTCCCCACGGCCAGCAGGACCAGGCCGGCCAGCAGCCAGACCCCGGCCGCGAGCACCCGCTGGCCGGGGACCTGGACCGGCAGGGTGGCCGTGGCGGTCGCCAGCACGGAGGTGCCCATGACCGACGTCGCCCAGTTCGGTCCGAACGAGGCCAGCCGGGGCCGGGTGGGTGCGGCGGTCGGGGGGACGACGGTGCTGGTCACCGGTCCAGCCTGGGACGGACCGACCCGGTCGGGTACCCCCGCTGCGCTTGTGGGGGCACAAGCGTTCCTTGTGGGTAGCGTCGGTGGCATGCCGCTGAGCCCGCACGTCCCGGAGCTGACCGCGCTGGAGCTCTTCCTCGACGTCGCCGCCGGCGGCAGCATCGGCGCGGCCGGCCGCGCGCAGGGGATCAGCCAGCAGGCGGCGTCGAGCCGGCTGCGCTCCCTCGAACGCCGGCTCGGCGTCACCGTGCTCGACCGGGGCGCCACCGGGTCGCGGCTCACCGAGGCGGGCGTGGCGCTGGCCGCCTGGGCCGCCCGGGTGGTGGCCGCCGCCACCGAGCTGGACGACGCGGCAGCCGCCCTGCGGCACACCGGGGCGGCCCGGCTGCGGCTGGCGGCGTCGATGACCGTGGCGGAGCACCTGGTCCCCGGCTGGTTGGTCGCGCTGCGGGCGGCCTCGCCGCCGGACGCCGCACCCTCGGTGACGCTGACCGCGACGAACAGCGACGCGGTCGTGGCGCTCGTCGGGGAGGGCGCGGCCGACCTCGGGTTCGTCGAGGGCCCACGGGTGCCGGCCGGAGTGCACTCCCAGGTGGTCGCCCGGGACCGGCTGGTCCTCGTCGTCGCCCCGGACCACCCGTGGGCGGCCCGCCGGCGCGCGGTGTCCCCGGCCGACCTGGCCGGGACGGCGCTCGTCGCCCGCGAACCGGGGTCGGGCACCCGGCGGGCGTTCGAGGAGGCTCTCGGACGGCCCGGCCGGGCACCGGTGCAGGAGCTGGGCACCTCGACGGCGGTTCGCGAGGCGGTGCGGTCCGGCCTGGGCCCGGCGGTGCTGTCGGTGCTCGCCGTGCGGGACGACCTGGACGCCGGGCGGCTGGTCGCCGTCCGGGTGTCGGGCCTGGAGCTGGGCCGTGAGCTGCGCGCCGTGTGGTCCGGGGCGGCCACCCCGGCGGCAGGTCCCGCACGTGACCTGCTGGCGATCGCCGCCCGACGCACGTCCGCAACGTCTCTGCGCTAAGACACTCCCGTGCCCACCGACCTGGTCGTGACCGATGCCCGCCTGCGCGACGGGAGGGTCCTCGACGTGCACTGCGCCGGTGGCCGGGTGACCGCCCTGGCGCCGCCCGCCGAACGGCCGGACGGCGTCCCGGTGGTGGAGGCCGACGGCGGTCTGGTCACCGAGCCGTTCGTCGACGGCCACCTGCACCTGGACAAGGTGCGCACCCTCCCGCTCATCGGCGACGCGGCCCTGCAGGCCTACACCGCCGGCGGGATGGCCGAGTCCGCGGCCAGCATCGACCTGGCCAGCGCGGTCAAGGCGCACTGGTCGGTGGAGACGCTGCTGCCGAACATCCGGCAGGCCCTGACCGACGGCGTCACCCACGGGGTGTTGCACCTGCAGGCCTTCGCCGACGTCGACACCGCGGCCGGGCTGGTCGGCGTGCAGGCGGTGCTGGCCGCGCGCGAGGAGTTCCGCGGTCAGGTCGACGTCTCGGTGGTCGCCTTCCCGCAGGACGGCGTGCTGCGCGACCCCGGCTCCGCCGAGCTGGTCGAGCAGGCCATGGCCCTGGGTGCCGACGTCGTCGGCGGCATCCCGTGGATCGAGGACGGCGAGGACGACCAACGGGCGCACGTCGAGTGGGCCTGCGCGCTGGCCGCCCGGCTCGGCACCCGGGTCGCGATGCTCACCGACGACGCCCCCGACCCGTCTTACGCGACGACGACGATGCTCGCGCACGCGATGGACCGGCACGGCCTGCGCGGCCGCGGGGTGGCCTGCCACGCCCGGGCCATCGGGCACTACGACACGGCCCGGCAGGACGAGTTCCTGGCGCTGGCCCGCGAGGTCGGCCTCGGCCTGATCAGCGACCCGCACACCGGCTCGGTCGCGCTGCCGGTGGAGCGCGCACTGGCCGCCGGGGTCGCCGTCGGGCTGGGGCAGGACGACATCGAGGACGCCTACTACCCGTTCGGCCGGCACTCCCTGCTCGAGGTCGCCTTCCTGGCCGCGCACCTGCTGGACATGCGCTCGGCGCCGCAGCTGGAGACCCTGGTCGACCTGGTGACGACGTCGGCGGCCCGGGTGCTCGGGCTGACCGACCACGGCCTGCGGGTGGGCGGTCCGGCGGACCTGCTCGTGCACGACGCCGAGCGGACCGTGGACCTGCTGGCGCGGCACGCGGCGCCCCGCGTCGTGGTCCGGGCGGGGCGGGTGCTGCGCGGCTGACCCGGCCGGGTCAGATCATGACGGGCACGAACGCCCAGACCGACTTCCCGCCGGGGCTGCGGCACCAGCCGGTGCCCTCGGCGGCGTCGGCGACGATGTGCAGCCCACGTCCACCGGGGCCGCTGCCGTCGGGCGTGCGGTGCCGGGGCGGGTCACCGGCGGACCCGTCGGCCACCACCAGCAGCAGGCCCGACTCCAGCGACCCCACGGTCACCTGCACCGGGGTGCCACCGTGCCGCAGCGCGTTGCTCATCAGCTCGTCCAGGGCCAGGACGGCGTCGGCGACGGCGTCCTCGGCGTGCGCGCGCCCGGCCAGCAGGCCCAGGGCGTGCGCCCGGAACTCGCGGCGGACCACCGGCAGGTCCGACAGGACGGCCGGGTTCCAGGACCACCGGAAGCGGCTCTCCGGCGGCGGGGACTCCGGCCACGGTCCCTCGGAGCTGTCTGACGACACGCGTGGTCCTCCGTGCGGGTCTGGGGGCGGGGCTGCGGCGGCGCTGCCGTCGAGGACACTCTGCCCGACCCGGACCCCGACGGTCCCACGGGCACCCCCAGGGGGTGGGGTGGCACCGGGCTACCGTTCGATCATGCTCACCCTGATGGCGGTGCACGCGCACCCCGACGACGAGGCGACGTCGACCGGCGGCATCCTCGCCCACTACGCGGCGCAGGGCGTGCGCACGGTCCTGGTCACCTGCACGAACGGCGAGCAGGGCGACCACGGCGACCTCAAGCACGGCGACGCGGGCCACGACCGCGAGCAGGTCGTCGCCGCCCGGATGGCCGAGCTGCGGGAGAGCGCCGACATCCTCGGGGTCACGCACCTGGAGACGCTGGGGTACGCCGACAGCGGGATGATGGGCTGGGCCAGCAACGAGGCCCCCGGGTCGTTCTGGGCGACCCCGGTCGAGGAGGCCGCCGGCGTCCTCGCCGAGCTGGTCCGCCGGTACCGGCCCGACGTCGTCGTCACCTACGACGAGAACGGCTTCTACGGCCACCCCGACCACATCCAGGCCAACCGGGTCACCGTGGCCGCGCTGGACGCCGCGGGCTCGGACGCCAAGCTCTACTGGTCGACCATCCGGCGCAGCGCCTTCGCCCGGTTCGGCGAGATGATGGCCGAGTCCGGCCTGGAGCTCCCGCAGGACGAGGAGATGCCGGAGATGGGCGCCGCCGACGAGGAGATCGGCGCCACCGTGGACTGCCGGCCCTTCGCCGAGGCCAAGCACGCGGCGCTGCGCGCGCACGCCAGCCAGTCCGACGCGGCCTTCTTCCTCGGCCTCCCGCTCCCGCTGTTCACCGAGATGATGGGCGTCGAGGAGTTCGTCCGGGTCCGCCCGCCGTGGGCGCCCGGCGACGAGGTCGAGACCGACCTGCTCGCCGGGCGCTGAGGGCTCAGCGCTGGCGGGGGGTGCGCCAGGCGCGTTCCTCGTCGTAGTCGTCCGGGTCGTCGTCGTCCCCGGCGGGGGCGCCGCGCTCCTGCTCCTTCTTGCGGGCCAGCGCCTCCAGCGCCTCGTCCCGCTCGCGGGCCCGGTCGAACGCCTCGGCCTTCTCCAGCTCCCGGCGCTGCCGCTTGGTCAGCGTCGCCTCCTCGCCCGTGGGCACGGCGACCTGCCAGTCGTCCTGCTGGCGCCACAGCAGCACCGAGGTGACGGCCAGGCCCAGCGGCAGCACGTAGGCCGCGAGCCGCTCGGTGCCGCCCTCGCCCAGCAGGCCGGTGACGGCGGTGCCGAAGAGCACGGTGGCGATGACCCCGACCAGGCCGAGCAGGGCCAGCGTCGTGCCGACGCCCTCCGAGCGGGGCCGGACCGCGTAGGCCAGGGCCATCAGGCCCAGCCCGCCGCCGAGCAGGTACAGGATCGCCCCGACGGTGTGCGCCGCCCCACCGGTGTCCGAGGGGAACAGCCCGACCAGCAGGGTGCCGACCCCGGCCGCGGACAGCAGCACGACGGCGAGCCGGCCGCCCAGCCCGATGAGCCCCGGGCGCAGCAGCACGCCGCCGGCCACGATGAGCACGCCCTGCGCGATGAACGAGGCGTTCATCAGCGCGGCGCCGGGGGAGAGGTCGGTGCCCAGGTCGCTGATCACCTGCCCGGTGCGGCTGTACCCCGGGAACCGGGCGATCGCCACGGCCTCCAGCACGAAGAACTGCAGGGTCAGCAGCCAGGCCAGCGAGCCGAGCAGGTACCGGGTGCGGCTCAGGGACGTCGGGGCCGGCCCGGCCGGGCCGTCGAACGCGCTGTCGTCGGGGGTGCTCACGGGGGTCGAGTCTCCCAGGGCGCGGCAGACTGTGCGCGTGCCCGTCGACCCCGCCCGTCAGCTCACCGTGGACGCCGGCAACGGCACCCCGCCGTGGAAGCAGCTGCGTGCCCAGCTCGCGGACCTCGTGCACGCAGGGTCCCTCCTGGAGGGCGAGCGGCTGCCCAGCGTGCGGGCGCTCGCCGCCGACCTCGGTGTCGCCGCCGGCACCGTGGCCCGCGCGTACACCGAGCTGGAGACCGACGGGCTCGTCGAGGGCCGGGGGCGGGCCGGGACCGTCGTCACCGGGTGCGGAGGCGACCCGGTCGAGGGTCGGTTGCGCGCCGCGGCCAACCGCCTGGTCGTCGAGGCCCGCGCCGACGGCATGGACGACGACCGGGTGCTCACCGCGGTGCACGCCGCCCTCACCGCCCGCCCGCTGGCGTGACGGTCCGCTCGATCGCGCTCTTCGTGCTCGCGGCAGTGCTGGAGATCGGCGGTGCCTGGCTGGTCTGGCAGGGGGTCCGCGAGCACCGTGGATGGCTGTGGATCGGGGTCGGCGTCGTCGCGCTCGGGCTCTACGGCGTCGTCGCCGCGCAGCAACCCGACGCTTCCTTCGGGCGGGTGCTCGCCGCGTACGGCGGGGTCTTCATCGTCGGCTCGTTGCTGTGGGCCGCCGTCGCCGACGGCTTCCGGCCCGACCGCTGGGACGTCGCCGGTGCGCTGGTCTGCCTGGTCGGGGTCGGGCTGATCATGTACGCGCCGCGGTCGGGCTGATCAGACACGCGCCGCCGCCGGGCTGATGCAGCGCTGCTGCTGGTGACTGGTCTGTCCGTCCTCGGGTGCGCTCGGCCCTCAGCCCGGGCGCTCGGCTGCTCCCGGGCCCCTGCGCCAGCAGGCTCCAGACGACGGTCCGGCTGTCGGTGGCCGCGGGGGAGTCGGGGAAGATCGAGGCCACGTGACCCTCGGGCCCCATGCCCA